>NZ_LBJU01000129.1:0-282174 GCF_028128835.1 Bradyrhizobium sp. CCBAU 65884
ATCCCCGGCCTCGGACCGGTCGTCGCGGCGGGCTGGCTCGCCTCGACCGCCGTCGGCGCCGCTGCCGGCGCGGCCACCGGCGGCATCGTCGGCGCCCTGACGCAGGCCGGCGTCTCCAAGGAAGATGCCTCGCGTTATGCCGAGGGCATTCGCCGCGGCGGCACGCTGGTGTCCGCGAGGGTGCCCGACCAGGACCGCGCGCGCCTCGATGCGCTTCTCCACGAGAAGTCAGTGAACCTGCAGGATCGCAGCGCTGCCTGGCAGAAAGCCGGCTGGAGCGACTTCGATGCCGCAAGCCCGCCATTGTCTCCCGAGGACATCGGCCGCGAGCGCGAGCTCTACGGCGTGGGCACGCGGCGATAGGCCATCCCACACCCGCCACGACAAAGGCCCCGCGACGCGGGGCCTTTTTTGATGGGAATGCGCCGTCAGCGCAGCGCTATCACGTCCCGATTCTCTCATCCTGCGGATGCTTTGCCCGACAGATCAAACTTTAACTCAAATGCAGCAAAGCGGATTTGGCGAAATGAAATCTCTTCGCGCCATGCTGGGACATGTGCTTGCGCGAATGCAATCGGGAAAGCGTCGGAGAGATTGCCATGTACTACGTCGCCGCTGCATTGCTGGTACTGTCGGGACTGTTCTACTCCGCGAGCCATCACGAGATCGGCTCGTTCGGCGTCACCATGTGCAGCTATGGCAGCGCATTCTGCGATAATCCGCTGATCGTCTTTTCCGGCGCCGCACTGGCCGCTGCCTGGGGCATGTTCGTTAGCGTCAAGTAGCGCGACGGACGTCCTTCATCCCCAACGTTCAAAGGCCCGCCGCCGGCGGCAAGCAGCCTCGCGGACTGACTTGAGCTTGCGAGAATTTGGGCTGCGGGAGTTTTTGCGATGATGGCAATCTACACCTGTTTTGCCCGACAGTCAAGTCGATTTAGCATTATCAGAAATAGATAGGACGCCTGCGCGGCGAGGAACTTTCGTTCCCCGATTGGCATTTGCTGTGAAAGCATCTGCCCCGACGAGGACCCCGTTCATGAGCGACCGCGCTCTCACGCCGACGAAATCCGCGCCGACGTTGCTGCAAAGGCTGGGGCCGGGCCTCATCACCGGAGCTGCCGACGACGATCCCTCGGGCATCGCCACCTATTCGCAAGCCGGCGCGCAATTCGGCTACGGGCTGCTATGGACGGTATTTCTGACCACACCGTTCATGATCGCGATCCAGCTCGTCAGCGCGCAGATCGGCCGGGTCACCGGCAAGGGACTTGCCGCCAACGTCATGAAGCTCGCGCCGCGCTGGGCGGTGCTGAGCCTGGTCGCCATGCTCGTTGCCGCCAACACGTTCAACATCGCCGCCGACAT
This sequence comes from Bradyrhizobium sp. CCBAU 65884, assembly GCF_028128835.1. Taxonomy (NCBI): domain Bacteria; kingdom Pseudomonadati; phylum Pseudomonadota; class Alphaproteobacteria; order Hyphomicrobiales; family Nitrobacteraceae; genus Bradyrhizobium; species Bradyrhizobium sp. CCBAU 65884. Next base: position 1,368 of record NZ_LBJU01000129.1, read on the forward strand.
CGCCGCGATGGCCGAGGCGCTCTCGCTCGTCATCGGCGGCCTCAACCACGAGCATGCGCTGATCTTCGCGGCGGGCTCGACCCTGCTCCAGGTGTTCCTGCCCTATCGCCGCTATTCGCCGGTGCTGAAATTCCTCACCTTGGCGCTGTTCGCCTATGTAGCGACCGCCTTCACCGTCAAGATCCCGTGGAGCACGGCGCTGCTCGCCGCGGTGTGGCCCAAGGCCGATGTCAGCGCCGATTATCTGATGATGGTCGTGGCCGTGCTCGGCACCACCATCAGCCCCTATCTGTTCTTCTGGCAGGCCTCGCAGGAGGTCGAGGAGATGAATCAGGGCGAGCGCGACAAGCCGCTGCGCGAGCTCAAGCGCGGAGGCACCCACGAGCTCGACCGCATCAAGATCGACACCTTGTCGGGCATGCTGCTGTCCAACGGCATCGCCTTCTTCATCATCCTCACCACCGCATCGGTCCTGCATGCCAACGGCGTCACCAAGATCAATTCGGCAACGGAGGCGGCCGAAGCGCTGCGGCCGCTGGCCGGCGATTTCACCTTCGCGCTGTTCGCGATCGGCATCATCGGCACGGGCCTGCTCGCGATCCCGGTGCTGGCGGGCTCGGCCGCCTACGGCGTCGCGGAGATCTTCGGCTGGCGTGCCACGCTGGAGGCCAAGCCCGACGAAGCCGCCGGCTTCTACACCATCATCGCCGCGGCAACCATCATCGGATTCGGCCTCGGCTTCACGGGCATCGACTCCATCCACATGCTGGTGTGGAGCGCAGTGCTCAACGGCATCGTCGCCGTGCCCATCATGGCGATGATGATGCTGATCGTCTCGAGCCGCGCGATCATGGGCCGCTTCAGGGCCCGGTCATGGCTGATCGCGCTGGGCTGGCTCGGCACCGCGCTGATGGCGCTGGCCGTCCTCGCCTTGCTCGGCTCGTCGGTGATCGGCTGAGGTTAGAGCGGCGACAACGCCGCCGAGATCTGCGAGGCGGCCCACTTATCGCGAGCAGCGAAGCTACGGCGTCACAGGGTTGACGGTCGGCGACGTCTTGGGTCCCGGCCGTGACGGCTCGATCGGTGATTTCGGGTTGGTCGGGAGCACCGCGGCACCGGCGGCCCGTGCCGCTTCTCCCGTGGTCGCATACATCGCAATATGGGCCGGCTGGGTCTTGGCGCGGCTCCAGGGGCCGTGATCGACAATCAGCATTGCCGCAATCGTCACGCCAGCCACGATCAGCGCGATCACACCGGGATGGCGGAGGGCGGCAGAGATGGAGCTCGCGAAACGAGTGTTTGTCATCGAAAGATCCGCTGTTGTCCTCATGCAGGGTTAATTCAATGGCGCCCCTCCCGGTTCCCCGCCTCCTTCGGGACGGGCGGTTCCAGCCTGCAGAGGCCACGATCCTGCGGTCGGGAAATCGACCCGGCCCGGCACCGCATTGCCGAACCGAGTGAATAGCTTCAATACACGTGGCTCAGTGTGAAGCGCCGCTGCAAGCGGCTCCGGTGTGGGCCAAATGAAAAGGGCCTCCAAATGGAGGCCCTCGATCTCGATAACGTTTCGTCCTGTCAGTTGTAGTCCGAATATTTGAACTGCGGGAGCGCCTTCAACTGCTCCTTGTTTCCGCTCATGACGGCGTGATCGGGGACCCAATCATTGGTGTTGCGGGTCGTGGCGTTGGTCGAAGCCGCGCCGGTCGTCGTCTCGCGGGAGGTGGTCGAAGTGCTGGTCGAGCTGGTCCGCACAGGCTCTTCCACGAACTTCAGCTTGTCCATCGAGACGGCGATGTCGTGCTCGCCCATTCCCAGGAAGCCGCCGATGCCGATCACCACCGCGTTGATCTTGCCGCTCTTGTCGACGAGCAGTTCGTTGATGTCGCCGAGCTTCTCGTTGGCTTCGTTGTAGACGTTCAGGCCCATGAGCTTCGAAGCGCGCCAATTGTCCTTCAGCATCATCTTATCGGCCGGCTGTGCGGTAGCAGCAGGAGCCGCTCGGTCAGCAGGCGGGGTGGATTGCGCCAACGCAGCGCCGCTGATCAGCGTGCTGGTGATCAGAGCTGCGGCAAAAATTGTCTTCATCGATCGTCTCCTCCAGTGAACCAGCATCCAGATGGGATGCCCGCCCGCCAACGCGTGAATGTTCCACTTGTTCCCGGTTTGGCACTGGGGCGGCGGCTCACAGCGCCTGTTTCCTGCGGCTATCGCTATCGCCGCATCGCGCGCCCCGCCTACGCCTATTACGGCGGATCTTATCCGGTCGTTCGGCGCCACTGGCATCGGCACCACCGCCATTGGTGAGTCCTGCCGATCTGACCGCAAAAAGGGGCCGCGCTTCAGATGGGCGCGGCCATTTCCTTTACATCACTTGCGAACTTTTCCGCTCACCACCATCCGCCGGAAAACGGGTCGTGTCGCTCGAAGGCAAGCCATCGCTCGGGTGCCCTTTTCGATGATTTGGCCGAGCGCTTCGGATGCGGACGGGCCTCTGCGGAGATTCGCGCGGGCGGTTCTTTCTTAATCTGGCCGGACGGTGCTGCAGGCATGGCGGCCATGGCTTCACGCATTTGCTGCCGAGGTTCTTCGGGAGTTGGATCGGCCTGGGCGATCTTCGGCACATCGGCGCTCAGACGCGTATCGAATACGATCTTCTCCGGTAATCTTCTTGCCGACGTGATCCGGATGATGGTTCTGTCAGGATCTGCCATCGCTGCAGGCTCGCCGGGAGCCGGCAAGTACCGGTCGGCAGCGAACAGCAAGGTCAGCAGGAGCCCGCCGACGAAGACGAAATATCGAATGATCGGCATGACCGCTCGCAAACAAGAATAAGAAACGAGAATAAGGGTGAGGTATTGGGCGGGGCCGGGCTGGCGGGAGGCGGGCCGCCTGCTGAGCGACCCGCCTCCCGGGACTTAGTCGATCTCTTGGACGACCGTGCGCGTCGACGGATCGACCAGCATCACGCGTTCGCCCGAGTAGACGTAACGGTACCTGGTGAGCGAGGGGCCCCAATCGGCGGGCACGGCCTCGAGCTCGACCTCGCGCGGCACCGGCTGGCCGACCACGATTTTCTCTCGGGTCTGCACCGGGCGCACCTTGTGTTCGGTCACGTAGGTACGAATCTTTGTGCGGTATTCCGGCTCGATCTGCACGGCGGCGGCATGGCCGGTGCCGGTGGTGGTGACGACGGTCGACTGCGCCAGCGCGCCGGTCGAGATCAGCGCAGCAGCCGCGCACGTTAGCATCAGCTTCTTCATGGGTATCTCCTCACCGCAGGATGCGGCTTGCGAGAACCCAGGGACCGATGACAAGGTTCCAAAGATGTTGCCACCTTTTCCCGACGTGCAGAACCGAATTTGGCCGAAGGGCCCGCGCGGCGTTCGCTAAGGTCGCGGCGCCGGCTGCGGCGGCGCAGCGGGTTGCTGCGAAGGTGCGGCGGGCGGCTTGGGCTGCTCCGCCGGCGCAACAGAATCTCCCCCGCCGTGTGGCACACAGGTGCCCACGTTGCTCAGCAGTTTTTTCGCCTCGAGATCGCGGGCCTTCCTGTAGTCGCTACGCCGGTCGATTCTTGCGGCGGCCACACGGTCCCAGGCATCGAACGCATCGGAGTAGTGCTGTCGCATTTGCGCTTCGGCGGACAGGCAGTCACTGAACTTGTCGAATACGAGATCGGTATTGACGGGGGCGACGCCATTCACGAGGACCACAAGCATCCATTTCATGGTGTCCGCCTACGTTCGCGCCCGCACATCGGGAACGGTGTTATGTCGGCAAAGTTCCGGCCGGGTCACCAGCCGATCTCTCTGACGAACATACTGAAGCGCCCCGAACGAGAGAGACCTGCGTGCACCATCGATATCCAATCTGCCGGAGCAGAAAAAAGGCCCCAGCTCGCGGGGATATCGGGGGCGTTCGAGCTGAGGCCATACGGGGTCGCCCTTGGGGAAGGGCATCGGGAAAACTTGGCAACCGAGGGAATGTTCCTGCCTAATTTTGAAGGCGACGGCATCACTCGCCCGGAGCGATCGCGTTGCTCGGCGTCGGTCGGTCGGTGATCTGCTGGCCGAACAGGCTGCCGATCAGTTCGACCGCCGTGCGCGCGGTCCGGCCGCGCTCGTCCAGGAACGGATTGAGTTCGACGATGTCGACCGATCCCACCACGCCGGAATCGTGCAACAGCTCCATGATCAGGTGTGCCTCGCGATAGGTCGCTCCACCCGGCACCGTGGTGCCGACGCCCGGCGCCACGCACGGGTCGAGGAAATCGACGTCGAAGCTGACATGCAGCACGCCGTTGCTCGCCTTGACCCGCTCGATGACGCGCCGGATCAAGACGGCGACGCCGAACTCGTCGATCTGACGCATGTCGACGACCCTGATCCGGCGCGCGCGCATCAATTCGTTCTCGAGCTTGTCGATCGAGCGCGCACCGAACAAATCGAGCCTGTCAGGGGTGATCGAAGCGCGCGGATCGTCGCCGAGCAGGCCCTCGAGGCCGGGCTCACCACACAGGAACGCGGCCGACATGCCGTGCATGTTCGCCGTGATCGTCGTCTGCGGCGTGTTGTAGTCGGCATGGGCATCGAGCCAGAGCACGAACAGCTCGCGTCCACGCTCCTGCCAATGACGCGCCATGGCATTGACCGAACCCATGGACAGTGTGTGATCGCCGCCGAGAAAGATCGGCAGCGCGCCGGTTCTCGCGATCTCATGGCCTCGTTGGCTCAGAACGCGCGTCCAGCGCTGGATCTCGCGGTAGTGATTGGCCCTTTCCGGCGGCCTGTCGGTGAGGTCCCCGACTTCGGCCACGGAAAGATCGCCGTAGTCGACGACCTCGAAATCCAGGCTTTCGAGCAGTGTCGCAAGGCCTGCGGTGCGCAGCGCCGCGGGGCCCATCAAGGTGCCGCGCTGCGAAGCCCCCATGTCGATGGGAGCGCCGAGCAAGGCGATGCGCCGGCCTCGATCCGTCACGGTCCGATCGGTCACGGCTGTCTCCTGACATCAACGAGCCACCGCCAGCCTAACAGAGATTCGCACCCGTCGTTTCCCGGGGTAGGTCCGCCGTGGACGTCCTATCGTTCGGAACAAAATCCCGCGCGCTGAATTGCCCATCCAAGGCCGGCACCCGCCGTAAACCACGGCGCCTGTCGCGGATAGCCAAAGGTCATCAAGACCCGCTGTTCAGAACGAGCGCTCGCGCGGATAGCCAAAGGTGCCGGCCCATCGTCAGGTCTGGAGGTCGCGCAGTTGAGCACGGAGATACCGGAATCCACCTCGCAACCCGGCATGGCCGAACGTGCCATCGATACCGCGGCGGACGTCTCCCGCACGGTGGGTGAAGTCGCCGGAGGCCTGCACGCAGCGGTCGATCGTCTGACCTCCGCAGTCGAGGAATCGCGCAAGCCCGGCGGGGCACTCGCGACGGTCGCAGCGATCACGCGCGAGGCGCCGCTTGCGAGCCTGTTCGTCGCTTTCCTCTTCGGGGTCGCGGTCGCGCGGCGGCGATAGAACGAAGCCGCCTGCTCAGGCAGCGCTGGCCGCGTCGAGCTCGGTTGCCAGGAATTGCTTTTCGAACGCCTCGGCAGGCATCGGACGGCCGAAGAAATAACCCTGTCCTTCCGCGCATCCCATGCTGACCAGGAAGTCGGCAGTCGCGCGGTTCTCGATGCCTTCCGCCACGACCGTGAGGCCGAGCTGCTTGCTGAGGCCGATGGTCGAACCGACGATCGCGGCATCGTCGGAATCGGCGAGCAGATCGAGCACGAACGAGCGGTCGATCTTGAGCCCGTCGAGCGGAAACTTCTTCAGATAGCTGAGGCTCGCATAACCGGTGCCGAAATCGTCGAACAGGACGCGCACCCCGAGCTCCTGAATTCGCTTGAACATGTCGAGCACGCGGCGTTCGTCATGGATCAGGATGTCTTCGGTCACCTCGATTTCGAGCAGTGACGGGGTAAGCCCTGTCGCTTCGAGCAACGCCGCAACCGAATGCGCGAGATCGCCGGAGTGAAGCTGCGAGGGCGACAGGTTGATCGCAACGCGCACGCCGTTGCCGGATAGTTCCCAGTCACGCGCCTGACGGCAGGCGGTCTCCATCACCCAGTTCGCGATACGCTCTGACAGTGCCGAGGTGTTGACCACCGGCATGAATTCTCCGGGCGAGACGTAGCCGCGCACCGGATGCCGCCAACGGATGAGCGCTTCGGCCCCGATAAGGCTGCCGTCGATCAGACGAACCTGGGGCTGGTAGAACAGTTCGAACTCGCCGCGATCCGCCGCAAGCGCCAACTCGCTCTCCAGCGTCAGCCGGTTCTCCAGCTCCTGCCTGATCGCAGCCTCGAAGATCACATGGCTGCCGCGCCGCGTCATCTTGGCCTTGCTCAACGCCAGATGAGCATTGCTGAGGAGTTCGTCGGCGCTCTGTCCGCCTTCGCCGTAGACCGCGACGCCGATGCTGATCCTGACACGATGCTGGCGCGTGCCCGTCGCAAGCGGCGTTTCGAATGCACGCGCGATCCGCTCGGCGAACTTCACGATCGGCTCACCGCCATCTGCGGCTTCGCGCGCAATGGCGAATTCATCTCCGCCGAGCCGGGCGACGATCGCCCGATCTCCGGCCTGACCCTCCAGGCGAATGGCGACCGCCTGCAGCACCAGATCTCCCGCCGAATGCCCCAACGTATCGTTGATGCCCTGGAAGCCGTCGAGCCCGATGACGAGCAACGCGACTTCGCGAGGCCGTCGCTCTGCATTCGCAATCATGCCGGCCAGTCCGGCATGCAGCGTGTTGCGATTGGCAAGACCGGTCAGCGCGTCGTGTTCGGCAAGATATTTGACGCGTTCGGCTTCCCGCCTGCGGACCGAGATGTCGCGCAGGATCGCGCCGTACTGAAAGCCGTCCGTTCCCTGCCAGCCCGAGAAGCTCGCCTCGACGGCGAAGGTTTCGCCATTCTTGCGCCGGCCCTCGAACTCGACGACGACCGCCCCGCCCGGAACCAGCAGCGCCTGGCGCGCGGCGTCGTGCATGGACGGCCTTGCATCGCCGTCCACCGGCACGGCGCATAGCGTTTCGAACGGACGGCCGATCATCTCCGCCGGCGCGTAGCCGAAGATCGTGCTCGCGCCGGGATTCCAGACCGTGATCCGGTGATCCTCGTCGGTGCAGACGAGACCATCGCCAAGCGACATCGCGATGCGGTGAAAGCGGCTCTCGGCGATGCGTCCCAGGAGACTGCGGAAATCGATTTCGTCCAGCGCAATCGCGGCCAGATAGGCAACGATCGCGATGTGAAATAGCGATGTGTCGATGACGAGGGGCCATCTTGCCTGCACGAGGGCCGCGACCAGCTCGATAGCCACCCCGGAGGCGATCAGGACCGCGACGCGAATTCCTGGCGCGAGGCGACGCCACGCATACATCATCAGCAGGCAGATCACGCCCAGACCCAGGATCATGCCGATATCGGATGTCCAGTGCAGCATCCGGCCCTGGAGGATCGATTCTGCGGCCAGTGCCTGGAGGACCGGCCCCGAGACGATCCTGCCGTTGGGAACGCTGAACCGGTCACCGAGCTCGAGCGCGGTGGCGCCGACGATGATCTTCTTGCCTCTCACCTTGTCGAGAGCCGCGGCATCGCCGCGCAGCGCGTCGACATAGGAGACGCTCGGAATGGAGGTTGCACGAAGGCTGAAGTCGATCAGGAAGGGCGGCCGCCGGTTGGCATCCTGCCCGGCCAGCACGACGGCCATCGACGGCATCAAGGCATCGCCGAGCTTCTCGCCGAACGGATAACGACGAACGAGCCCGTCGGGTTCGACCGCGACGTTGACGACGGCCGGCCACGACTGGTTGCTGAAACCCTTCAGGGGGCGATTGATGTGCGCCGTGCCGCCGTTCGGCGTCGGCTGCTTGAAGGACGGCAGGATCGTCGAGCCGCCGACATCGCGGAGCGCCTTGACGAAGGCCTCGTCGGACGCCGGATCGGACGGCGTGCTGAAATCGACGTCGAACGCGATGTCCCCCGCGCCCGCCGCCTCGAGCCTGCGCAACAGCTCCGCGTGGAGCCGGCGCGGCCACGGCCACACCCCGATCTGATCGATGGACGGTGCGTCGATGGCCACCACGACGACATTGCCGCTGGCCGCACGCGATTGCCAGCTGAACCGCAGATCGGTGAGCGCGTTGCGAAGCGCACCATGCCATCCCGTGGACAGCACGATCGCAAGCGCGATCACGACGAGAATATGCGGCCGATAACGTTTCACCCGATCCTCCCGCGCACCCGCTTCAACGGATGCGCCCCCTCATCCCCTGGGAAACCGCCTCAGCGCCTGTTGTGGCCGTAGGCATTGCCATGGCCGTTGCCGCCGCCGTTCCCACTGCCGTTGCCGTTGTTGCCCCTGCCGTTGCCGGTGGCACCATGGTTGCCGTTGCCGTTGTTCCCGCTATTTCCGTTGCCGTTGTTGCCGGAATTGCCGTTGCCGCCGGAGTTTCCGTTGTTGGCGCCGGGGCTGTCGCTGGATGCACCGGCTGCCGCTGCCGCGATCGCCGCACTCGCAGCCGAGGCGCTGCTGCCAGCAGCTGCCGCACCGCTCGTCGTTGCCGCAGTCTGGACGGAGCTGTTGGATGCCGGCGTATTGGATTTGCCGTCGCTCCACACCGTGTCAGGACCGGCGTTGGCGTTCGCGTTGCGCACCTGTCCGGGAGCAACCGCGCCGTGGGCGAGCCCATTCGTGACCTTGTGGACATTCAGCCTGACTTCGCCGAGCGAGCTCGAGATGCGCACGACGCCGGCCTTGGAAACATGACCTCCAGCCGCCTGATGCGACGGCTTCGGCACGCCAGCCGCCTTGGCCCCCTTGTCGATGGGACCGAGCGCATGGATCGCATGGCCGCTCGCGGCATTGCGCGGCGCCGACAGGCCCGATTTCGGGACGGGGACACGCTCGATCGTCGAGGCGCGCGGCTTGCCATGCTCGATCGGATTGAACGTCCCCGCGCCGCTCAAGCTGAGTCCAGGCTTGCCGTGCTCAAACACGGTGGCCGCTTGTCCCGGCATGACCTGGGCAATCTGTCCCGTCTTGAAGTCGGAGACTTCGACCTGGCCGCGGAGCACGCCGACCTTGGTGCTGCCAGCTCCCACCGTGACGCTGAACTGCGTTCCCTTGACCACGGCGGCGAGATAGGGCGTCTCGACCTCGAAATGCTTGACGTTGCGCTTCTCGACCTCGAGCAGGATCGATCCCGCCCGCTGGATGATGGTGGTCGAGAGCCCCTCCTTCTTCTCCGAGGGCAAGCCGATCACGGAGTTGGGAGAGATCAGAATGGTCTCCTCGCCGCGGACGAGCAGCACCCGGCCGTTGCGTCCGGTGCGGATGGTATTGCCGGGCTTGAGCGTCGCTTCCTGGTTCAGCGAGACCTGTTGCGCGCCGTCGGTCGCGACCCACACCTCGCCGGTGGCCTTGCTGACCGACCAGACGCCATCCTCCGCGGTAAACGCAGCGGAAGCCGTTCCAAGGGTCAGCGCCGCCACGAGGGCACACCGCATTCCAATTCTGCCAAGCATCACGATCCTCAGTCCGCGTTACAGCCGGAGCTGAGGGGTATCCGGAAATCACTCAAGAGAGGATTAGCGGGAAGCGGCCCGTGCAGTGGCAGCATTAACCAATCATTGACCATAAAAAACTATGAAAAATCATGCGGATAACGAACCCTTACCGCCCCATCGCAAAGTCTCCGTCAAACTACGGAGAGAGATTCGCGACGTACGTTGAGCAGCGGCATCTCATTACCGCGTTGGTGATGGTGGTACCGATCTTTGCGGGAATTTCCCAGGCGTTCGCACAACAGGCGAACCAGCCGGGTTTCGATCCGCGCCAGCCCGAGAAATATTTCGATAACCAAACCGAGCGGGAATCGCTGAGCCGGCCTCCGGTCCGGCTTCCGGGTGTCGGACAGCCCAACACCGGCGGCGATACCAAACCGCAATTCGTGCTGCGCGGCGTCAACGTCAGCGGCGCACACACCGTATCCCAAGATCGGATAGCCGCGATCTATCAGCCCTATCTCGGCAAGCAGGTCTCGCAGGCGGATCTCGCCGCGATCGCCGGCGCGATCAGCGATCTCTACCGCGCCGAGGGGTTCCATCTGAGCCGGGCCATCGTGCCGCCGCAGGACATTGCCGACGGCCGGGTACGGATCCAGGTGATCGAAGGCGCCATCGTACAGGCCGAGCTGAAAGGCGACGGCGCCGAGCAGTTCGGCGTAAGGCCGATGCTCGAGCCGGTTCTGGCCGAGCAGCCGTCGCGCCTCGCAACGCTCGAACGCCAGCTCTTCCTCATCAACGGCAGGCCGGGCGTCCGGATCACCGATACCGCGCTGGAGGAGATCGGTGGCGCGACCGGCCGCTTCCGTCTCACAGTCGTTTTGAAAACCTGGCACGCCTTCTCCTCGTTCGGTCTGGACAATCTCGGATCATCTTCCGTTGGCCCGTGGCAGAGCTACGCCACCGGCGCGTTCAACTCCTACCTCACGCCCGGCGACACGCTGGCAGTCAACCTGTCGACGATTGCCAACGATCCTCGCCAGCTCGGCTTTGCGCGGCTGTCCTACGACACGCCCGTCGGCGTCGACGGCGTGCGCCTCGGCGCTTCCGCCCTGTACAGCGCGGTCCGGCCAGGCGATGCCCGCCGCCTCGACAGCGATATCACGACGACCGAGGCGTTCGAGCTGCGCGCCAGCGTCGTCCCGCTGCAATCGCAATCCTCCACGCTCACGCTGACTGCGGCGACGACCTTCAGCAATGTGTCCGAGCACGACCGTTATGGTCCCTGGTACAACGACCATATCAGGACCGCGAGCCTGACCGCCGACTACCGGCTGCAGGATCGCTTCGGTGGCACCAATCTTGCGACGCTGACCTACCGCCAGGGCCTCGACATCTTCGGCGCCTCGCATTTCGACGACGACCTGTTGTCGCGCGACGGCGCATCTTCGAACTTCTCGGTGCTGAACCTCTGGTTCACGCGCTACCAGACGCTCAACGATACCTGGTCGCTCAGGCTCTCCGCGGCGAGCCAGACCGCATCGCGGCCACTGTTCACCTCGCAGCAATTCTATCTCGGCGGCGTGGCCTTCGGCCGGGGCTATGGCGCAGCCGAGATCAGCGGCGACAACGGACTTGCCGGCTCGCTCGAACTGCGCTTCGACCAGAAGCTCAATTTCCGCTACTGGACCGGCTATCAGCTCTACGCCTTTGGCGACGCCGGCGCCGTCTGGAACGACGGTTACCGCCTGAGTGACGGCCTGTCGCTCGCATCGGCCGGGGCCGGTGTGCGCTTCTTCCTGCCAGAGGATATCCATGCCGATCTCGGCGTAGCGGTGCCCTTGAGCTACCGGGCACCGGACAACGAGCGCCGCAGCCCCCGCTTCCTGTTCACCCTGTCGAGCGCGTTCCGGCTCTGCCCCGAACGCGGCAAGTCCGGCTGTTCGTAGCCACCCCGCGGTCCTTTTTGCGGGCTTGCTCACAGACTTGCCTAAATTTAATCCCGTAAGCTGCTCACGATCGCTCGATCCGGGAGTTCCCAATGACCATGTTCAGTCAAATGTGATTTGAGATGAAACCATGAAGAGGGTGTTTGCAATCCTGGCGTTTCTCTGCGTCCTCGGCGTCGGGGAATATTTCGTCGTTAGTCGGTTCGCGATCCGCCATGAGACTTTGGCGCTGTTCGACGCCTCGCGGCAGCGGCCGATCTCGGTCGACGTGGCGGTGCGGCGCGATTACGAGACCAAGGCGAATCTCGGCCTCTGGAAACTCCCGCTCGCCATCATCAGCAACGGCAACACCGTCAAGGCCACCGAATACTCCTTCCTTGCCAACGTGCTTGCCGCGCGCGGCTATCTGGTTGCCAGCATCCAGCAGGACCTGCCGAGCGATCCGCCGCTGATGACCCATGTCGGTCAGCAATATGTCGGCCGGCGCGAGGTCTATATCCGCTGCGAAGCCAACATTCTGTTCGCGCTGGACAAGCTGAAGAAGCAGCACGAAAACGTCGATTACGACCACATCACCCTCGTCGGTCACTCCAACGGCGGCGATGTCTCCATGTATGTTGCCCATCAGCACCCGGAGCTGGTGTCGAAGGTGATCACGCTCGACAATCTGCGGGTGCCCTTCGTGGTCAGCGACGGCATGAAGATCCTGTCGTTCCGGTCAAAGGATCCGCATTTCCTGACCGATCCCGGCGTGCTGCCGACGCCGGAAGAAGCCAAGGCGCGCGGTATCGACATCGTCCACACTGGCGCGCAGCACACGGAAATGAGCGATCGCGGTCCCAACTCGATCAAGGAGAAGATCCAGGAAACGCTCGACCGTTTCCTGCGCGACAGCGCCAGCAGCGCGCTTGCGCCGGCTGATACGAAAACCCCGATGATCATGAATCCGGGCGACTATTAGCCCGGAACGCTTTGCGGCAGATCAAGGCGGCTCCGAGGCGCCGGGATAAAAGGGCGATATAGCCTCGGAGAGGGACACGTGTCGCACTACATTGAAAGTCTGGATACGAGAAATCTCGATACGAGAAGTCTCGACACGAGAAGTCTTGACACGAGAAGTCTTGACACGAGAAGTCTTGGCCTGCCCGCGGCGAGGATGCCGGCTTTCCTACGGCATCTCTATCGTTCGGCCCGCAAGCTGCTGCGGTCGATCATCGCCCGGATTGATCTCTCGCAATTTCCGGGATCGTGCTGCGGATAAGCATGGCGGCCGCTAATCGATGCATGAAAGTTACCCTATGCACCAGCATTTGAGACGAATTTGCCTGCTGCTTGCCGTAACCTCGAGCTTCGGCACACCGTCGGCTCTCGCGGCCAATGCCGATCACGGTGCGGACCTCGCCAAACGCTGGTGCGCAAGCTGCCATGTCGTCGCGAACGGCCAAACCCAGGCGAGCGCTGACGTCCCCTCCTTTGCCTCCGTCGCGCGCAGGTCGGACTTCAGTCCGGAGAGGCTCGCCTTCTTCCTGCTTGATCCCCACCCGAAGATGCCGAATTTTCCCCTGAGCCGAACCGAAGCCGGCGACATCGCGGCCTACATCGCTTCGCTGCGCTAGTGGCACGCCGAGCACGACGCTCGCCACACATGCAAATCCCCGCCGGAGGACCGGCAGGGATCAGCAGAAGGACGACAGACGGCGAATGTGGTCATTCGGTGGCCCGTCATAGATCTGAGCCGGCATCGAGGTTCGGATCGCCACGCCGCGCAAGTTCAATTGTGGGCATGCTGCGCGCGCGGAGAATCAGGACTTCCCCTTGCCCTGTTGCATGAGACTGCCGGTCATCTGGCGCATGTGATCTCCGGCGCTGGTGAACTGGCTGCGCAGGAAATCGGACTGGATTCGCATCGCTTCCTGAAGGTCGGTGGCATGAACCAGCTTGCGCGCATGCTCGAAGGCCGACTTCATGTTCTGCTCAGTGAAAACCAGCGCCTGCTTCGACACCTCCGTCCCCGGTCCTGGAACGGACGACATCGATTTGGTGGCGGCGTCGAAAAACATGCCGAATGCCTTCTCCGCCTGATCAATTGTCTTCTCGGCCAGGTCGCGCAGTTCGGCCGGAACTTCGAGCTTCGGTTCGATCATGGTCGCACTCCTCCCGTTTTCCCAATTGAATACCACACTTGCCGGATCGCCTTCCAGCGGCCAGCCCGCGTGGAAACGTCGCCGGCGGTCCGGCTCCGGCGGGAAAACGAACGGGAAAACGAGAGAGACGGCGTAAGGCCGGCGCTCGGCCGGGCTCAGGACAAGGGGTGCTCGGGCAGAATTTCTTCGGTGGCGAGGTCTTCGACCAGCTTAATGACCTCGAAACGCTGTCGAGGCGCGAGCTTCAGGAACGCGCGGAGCAGGCGCAGGCTTTCGACCGTGCCGCTCGCCGGCGCGCCGAGCTTGAGGTGCAGTTCAGCCGCGAAATTGAGGTTTTTCATCTCGCACCTATGACAAGCATCGGCTTCGTGACCCGCTCAAGAACCGAACGCCATAACAAGACGCCATACAGGACCCATGGCGACGAACTCTCGGCCGGGTGGCCCCGGCGGGTTGGCACGCCGAATGACATGTCCAAACGACCGGCTCAACCATCTGGTTGCAATTATGTCAAGGAACAACCCGTCCGGCAAGCCCAACAGTGCCTATAGCGATGCTTCGTCTGCATCGCACCACGGCAATTCCGGATAACAGGTATATCGACCGCCGTCACCCACCTGCGTCAAGAAGCGTCATCAATCACGCACGCAGCTCCAATCGCCGTCGATCGGCACGACGTTTCTGCTTGTTTCCGATATGAACGGACATTCGGCTGCGAATGAGCCCTTCTCAGCGCCTACACGTAATTGTTGAGTGCGACCTCGGCGGTTGTATTAACGGCAGAATAACGATCGATCTCGCAAGCCGGATATGTTTCCGCCGGTGAACCGTTGTCCATGAACGAACGACCAAGCCGTTGCGACACGGCCACGCAGACAACGGGCGCCATGGCTGAAAACTCTTGGATTCGGGCGCGCCTCAGCACCAAAGGACGACGGCATGCTTTCTCGCTGCGATCTCATCAAGGGCGCCGCGGTCGCGCTTTTCACCCTCTCGATACAAGGCGCATGGGCGCAGGAGACCAAGATGAACCTGTTCAAGATCGTCACCATCAAGGACGAGATCGTCGTCGGGTTGTCGGCGGAGGAGCTTCAGGCGCTCGGCGGCAATGATGCGAGCGCGGTTGCGCACGCGCTGGCGCAGAAGGGCGATCTCACGGTCTGGCAATATAACGTGCATCGCGGCCCGAACGGTGAATTGCAGCAGGCGCCGACCGCCAGGATCGGACTTTTGGCCAACGCCTCGCTCCGCGTCGAACCCTATTCGACGCCCTACCAGATCGTCCCGCATCCGTGAGCGGCAAACTGGCGCGCCCGCGGCCCAAGCCGCAGGCGTGCCGTTGTCATCTGCGCCGCCCTGCCTGCCGTGTCCCCGTTTCCGTCGCAAAACCGTAGATCAGCGCCAGCCGGTCGAGGCACTCGCGAAAGCGTCGCGCAAAATAGTCGTTCCAGCGCTGCGTACGGACGGCACGACGCTGTCCGATCTGATCCATGGTCAGGCCCAGCACCAGCACGTCGTGCACCAGTGCAGCTCCGTCGGTCCCGAGTTCGCGCTCGACCTGGTTCAGCCGCAGCACCGCCTGGCGCTGGCTCTCGGTGACCGGCTCGCGCGTGCGCGCGCCATCGACATATTCGCGGGTCGGGTCCATCGCCTGAGGGCCCCGCTCCGCTCTCTCCCAATCGTTCTGGAAGGCGCGTCCGCCGAGAAATTGCGCCTCATCGATCTGGTGGTGTGCATGCAGCCGTCCCAGCGGATCGCCACGGATCGACCGGATCGCCACGATCTTCTCACCAGCATCGAGCGCCAGCGGATTGTCGACCTCGACCTCCGCCACTTCGGCATTGAATGGCACGTCGCGGGACCGCCGGTCGTGGATCTGCGCCAATTTATAGGACTTGTTGCGTCGGACACGAGCCACTTGGATACTCCTTGCGAAATCGACGATGAAACGGGTGAGAGTTCAGGCCGCGAAGACCAGCTTCAGCACGACGGGACCGGGGACACGGGCGGACGCAGCCCCGGAGCGACGCGTCAGGCCCGCATGCGGGGCGCAATAGCTGGAGCCCGGCTGGCGCGGATGGCCGCAGAAGGCGATCTCCTCCCCGTCCTTGTCGCCGCCATAGGGATAGCGGCAGTCGGCCGGATCGAGGTCCACCAGTTGGATCAGGCGCGGCTGAACGCCGACGCAGCGCAGCTTCACCCGCACCGCAGGCTTCATTGCGGACTTCGGCAGCACATTCAGATTCGGTAGCACCGCGCGGCGCGGCGAAACCGGGGCCTCACCCGGCAAATATGGCGCGACCGATGGGCTCACGATCCATTCCGGCATGACGAGCCCGAGCCGCTTGGCGCGGCCGATCACCGCATTGCGCGTGTAAGCCGTTCCAAACCTTGCGTTAATCTGCCTTCCGATTTCCGCATAAGACATGCCTTTGAGAAAATAGTCGCGAAGCGCGTCGGAGTGCTCCGACGGCCAATGGCCCGGTTCCATGCTGCTGTCCTGTGATGCGTCTCCTCCGATCGCACGACCGGGGCGAAACAGACATTCCGGTATTCCGAAGAACAAGTCAAGCGATAATTCTGATATTCATAATTGCAACAATTCCGAATTTCGGATTACAAGAGCGAGACGATGGGTAATCGAGGGAATCACCATGTTGGACGTTGCAATGATCGAGCGGGGCCTGGAAAAGACGGGCAAGAGCAAGGGCGGCCTCGCGGCGGCCATGGGCGTGCGGCCCGGCGCGGTCTCGGAGATCCTCGGCGGCGAACGCCTGGTGAAGGCCTCGGAGATCATTCCGATCATGGAATATCTCGAGCTCAATCTCGCGCCGATCATGGGCCGGGTCGGTGCCGGCGCCGTGATCGAGCCGGATTACGAGCAGGTCCCCCCGGAGGGTCTCGGCGACATCGCGCTGCCCTTCCCGATCATGGAAGAGACTGTCGCCTTCGAGATCGTGGGTGATTCGATGCTGCCCAAATACGAGAGCGGCGACGTGATCGTGGTCTACAAGGATCAGCGCCATCCGCTGTCGAGCTTCTACGGCGAGGAGGCCGTGGTCCGGCTCAAGACCGGCGAGCGTTATTTGAAAACGATCGAGCGGGGGAAAAGCCCGTCCGTCGTCAATCTCACCAGCTTCAACGCCAAGCCGATCGTCGGCGTGAAGCTCGATTGGGTGGGTGAGATCTGCCTGTCCATGCCCAAGGGCCAGCTCGAGCGGCTGCGCGCCAAGTCGGCGCGCCCCCGCAAGAAGGGCAAGTAGGGCATCGGCACGGCCGCCGATTTCGCTTTTTCGAAATCGGCCTTGACTTGATTCTGTTTTTCGGAAACAATCTGCCGCGCGCCCGCAATGGGGGCGCGGCAGAGTCGTTTTGATGCAATATTTCGTCGTGATGATCGACTATGGACGGCGGGGCCGCGAGGCGGTCGTCGACCCCGAAATCACAAGGCGTGAGGTCGTCTCCCGCATCGCCTCGGGCGAATACCGGAATGTCTCGTTCATCCACGAGATCGCCGGGAGTTCGGTCGAGGACGTCACCGAGGCGATCCTGACCGAGGCCGCCCTGCCCCGGATCCCGCCCGAAGACGTCGACCTCCAGGCGATTCACCTCGATCACGCCCGCGATGTGCGCAAGCACGAACGGACGTGACGCAGGCCCGGACATCACACCAGAAGGACGGTCGATCCCGTGGTCTTGCGTGCGGCGAGATCGGCATGCGCCTTGGCGGCGTCCTTCAACGGATAGGTCTGGTGCACCTCGATCTTGACCGCACCGGACTTGACGACGTCGAACAGCTCGTTCGCCATCGCGACCAGATTTTCGCGCTTGGCGGCGTAGGTGAACAATGTCGGCCGCGTGACGTAGAGCGAGCCCTTCTGGGCCAGCAGGCCGAGATTGAGCGGCTCGACCGCGCCGGAGGACTGACCGAACAGCGCGGCGACGCCGAGCGGCGCGAGGCAATCCAGCGATTTCAGGAATGTGTCCTTGCCGACGGAGTCATAAACCACCGGGACCTTCTTGCCGCCCGTGATTTCGTCGACCCGCTTCACGAAATCCTCGCGGGTGTAGATGATGACGTGGTCGCAGCCATGCGCCTTGGCGAGCTTGGCCTTCTCGTCGTTGCTGACGGTGCCGATCACGGTCGCGCCGAGGTGCTTGGCCCACTGGCCCAGGATCAGACCGACGCCACCGGCCGCGGCATGCAGCAGGATGGTATCGCCCGCCTTCACCCGATAGGTCTGCCGGATCAGATATTGCGTGGTGAGACCCTTCAGCATCATCGCCGCCGCGGTCCTGTCGTCGACCCCCTCAGGCAGCTTCAGCAAGCGGTCCGCGGGGATCAGCCGCGCCTCGGAATAGGCGCCGAGCGGCGAGGCGCCATAAGCGACACGGTCGCCCGGCTTCAGATCGGTGACACCGGGCCCGACCTCCTCGACGACACCGGCGGCCTCGCTGCCGAGCCCGCTCGGCAGTTGCGCCGGATACAGGCCGGAGCGGTTGTAGATGTCGACGAAATTGAGGCCGACGGCGGTGTGGCGGATGCGCGCTTCGCCCGGTCCGGGCTTGCCGACGCTGACCTCCTCCCAGACCAGGACTTCCGGACCGCCGGTCTTGTGAAAACGAATGGCATGCGTCATGGGCGTTGCTCCCTTATCGTTGGTTGAGGCTCCGAAAACCGGATCGGCCGCAGAAATAGGCATTCAGTCCGCCCGTTACAGTACAGACACGTAACAAGAATGTCACAGCGCGCGACAAACGTCCGCCGTTCCATCTCCGTTCGATAGAGTTGATGACGTGCCTGGAGCGACCGGCAGTAGCTTCTGCGCGGGGTTTGGTTGTCGCCTGCGAAGGAGAGCCGAGATGCCAGCTTATGTACAGCATCATCAGGACATCGAGATCGCGCCTGTGAATTGCCCGGCATGCATGGGGTTCCTGCCGATGTATGTGCGCGAGGTCGAGCCGCATTGGAGCCTTGCCAAGATCGACTTTGTCTACGAATGCGCCGATTGCGGCGCCGAGGTCAGACAGACGATCCGCAAGCCGGAGTTGCTGCGGCACTGATCGCGCGAACGGCGAGCCGCGCAAATATCCGCGCCGACACGTATTTGCGTCGAGCGGAAAAAGCGCCGTCCGTGCGGGTCTGATGCCTCCCAAACGAGGCTTGTTCTTTGCCGGGAACGCAGGCAGAACAAGCCTCAAGAAGACCTTTGGGAGCGCCCTTTCGTGGCTGATCAGAAGGCCTCGACGTCGATCGAGGCAGTGGAGAGCGGCCTCGCCGCGCAGGGCTACATCGCGAGCCGGCAGATCGCGACCGCCGTCTATTTGTCGCAGCAGATCGAGAAGCCGATCCTCGTCGAGGGCCCCGCGGGCGTCGGCAAGACCGAGCTTGCCAAGGCGATCGCGGCCTGGCGCGGCATGAAGATGATCCGCCTGCAATGCTACGAGGGTCTCGACGAGGCCAAGGCGCTCTACGAGTGGAAATACGCCAAGCAGCTCCTCTATACGCAGATCCTCAAGGACAAGCTCGGCGAAGTCCTCGGCGGCGCGCAGACGCTGCACGCCGCGCTCGACCAGTTGCACGATTTCGGCGACGTGTTCTTCTCCAAGGAATTCGTCGAGCCGCGCCCCTTGCTCCAGGCGCTGGAGCAGCCGGGCGGCTGCGTGCTCCTGATCGACGAGATCGACAAGTCGGACGCCGAATTCGAATCGCTGCTGCTGGAGATCCTGTCCGATTTCCAGGTCACGATCCCCGAGCTCGGCACCGTCTCGGCGATCACGCCGCCGACGGTGATCCTCACCTCCAACAGCGAGCGTGACCTCGGCGACGCCCTGAAGCGGCGCTGCCTGCATCTGCATATCGGCTTCCCCGAGCAGCGGCTCGAGGAGCGCATCGTCGAAAGCCGGGTGCCCGGCATCTCGCAGGCACTGCGCCGGCAGATGGTCGGCTTCATTCACGAGATCCGCTCGCTGGATCTGAAGAAGCTGCCCTCGGTCAGCGAGACCATCGACTGGGCGCGTGTCCTGGTGCTGCTCCAGGCCACGGAGCTCGATACCGAAATCGTCAAGGACACGCTCAACGTGCTGCTGAAATACGAAGCCGACATCGAGGCAGCAGCGCCGCAGGTGACGACCTTCATTGCCAAGGCGGCACGGTCCAACGTCTTCGGTTGACGCCGATGCGCGAGAACCTCCATCGTTTCTTTCGGGCAGCACGCGGCGTCGGCGTTCATGTCTCGCCTGCCGAGAGCATCGATGCGATGCGCGCGGTCGCGCAGGTCGGCCTCTCCGATCGAACCATCCTGCGCGACGCGCTGCTTCTGACGCTCGCCAAATCGCAGGACGAAAAGCTCGCGCTCGGCGACTGCTTTGATCTGTTCTTCAGCCAGCCGGAGCCGCGACAGGATCAGACCGAAGCGGGCAGCGAGGAGACCGCCTCGCAGGATCCGGATCGGTCCCCCTCCTCCGGCTCGGCCAGCGAAGCGGGCGAAGGACAGCCTCCCGAGGGCTTGGGCCCGCTCGCGCAGATGCTGCTGTCGCAGGACCGCAACACGATCGCAGCGGCGATTGCCAGCGCTTCCGGCACGGCCTCCCTGTCGGATATCCGCTATTCCACCCAGCGCGGGATCTTTTCCAGCCGCATCCTCGATGCCATGGGCCTCCAGCGCCTGCGCGACGATCTCGACGCGCTGACCGCGACCAACCCGGCACTGGCCGAGCGTCTGCGCGCCGCGCTCGACGCCTTGCGCGAAGCGGTGCGCGACACCGTCTCGCAGGGGCTCGCGCTCTACGCCCGCGAGGAGGCCGAAAATCTCCGCAACGAGATCCTTCGCAACGCGCCGCTCGCCCGCATCGAGCGGCGCCAGGTCGCGGAGATGCGCGCCCTCATCCGCCAGATCGCGCGCCGCCTGCGCGAGCGCTATTCGAAACCGCGCAAGCGCCAGCGCCGCGGTCATCTCGACGTCCGCCGCACACTCCGCCGCAACGCGGCCTGGGGCGGCGTGCCCTTCCTCACCGCATGGAAGCGCAAGCATCGCGACCGGCCGAAGATCGTGGCGCTCTGCGACGTCTCAGGATCGGTCGCGCAAGTCTCCGATTTCTTCCTGCTGCTGATCCACTCGCTGCACGAGGTGGTCGACGACGTCCACTCCTTTGCCTTCTCCTCGCACATGATCGAGGTCAGCGAGATCCTGGAAAAGAAATCGCCGGAAGAGGCGATGGCCGAGATCATGTCCAAGGTCGGCTTCGGCTCGTCCGATTACGGCTCTTCGCTGGTCGATTTCGAGAAGGACTTCATGAGCACGCTGACGCCGCAGACCACGGTGATCGTGCTCGGCGATGCCCGCAGCAACAACCTCGACCCGCGTGCCGACATCCTGCGCCGCATCTCCGAACGCTCGAAGCGGCTGGTCTGGCTCAATCCCGAAGGACGGCTCGCCTGGGGCTTTGGCGATTCCGAGATGCCGCGCTACGCGACCTTCTGTACGGTCGTGCGCCAATGCGCCACCGCGCAGCAGCTTGAGCGCGCGGTGTCAGATATCGTGGCGACTTATCAGTAGGTCTTGCTCGCGGCCAGCGTCAGTTCCGCGCAAGCTCCGCCTGGCCGATATTGCACTCCCGGAAGTGATAGGCAATTTCGTCGAGCGCGCGCTGCTCCCATTCCTCGGCTTGCGCGAGCCAGAAAACCCGGCGATCGAAATCGAGCGCGGCGCGCTCCCGGCACAGGGATTCCTGACTGCGAATTTTGACCAGCCTGTTCATGCACTCCACTCCTGCAGCGTGAAGTCATTCCCCGGGGATCACCGTAACAGAATCCTCAACCTTTCGCTCCACGATTTCTGTGCCTATTGCGACGCAGAATGGGACAGCAGCGCTTCCCGTGCACCGCGACAACTTGCAGTGCAGCATCAAACGGAATTCATCAATATGTGATCGAAGCTCGGGACGATATTCGCCAACGAGCGATCTTTACTCTTGTGGCGCAATGAAGTGCGGCAATTCGTGAAGAGACGTTCTAAACAGCGCACCGAATTCCCGACTCATTGTCGTCGCATGGTCTTCATGCCGCCCCGCTAACAGAGGCGCGCGAATGGTACTATCGCTTGAGGCAACATGAGCAACGACGTCGACTTCGATCTTTCACCGGACCAGTGGGAAGCCCTGCGCACACTTCGCAACCCGGTGTCGGGCGGTCGCCTCTCGAAGGCCTATCTTATCGAAAGTCTCGTCAAGTTCGGTCTCGTTGTCGTCAATGACGGCATACCTGTGATGACGCCCACGGGACGCAAGGCGCTCGTGCGCGGATCGTGCCGGCTGCTGGATCTTGCGGCATGAGGTTGCCTTTCGTTTCGGCGTAGGCATAACGGCTGACGGGTCCCGCGGCTTCCTCCCCACGCGACTGTTCGGCGAGATAGCGAAGGCGGCGGAGTGATGGGTTCCGCGCCCCCGACACAGCGCTCCTGAAGCGTTGCGTCGCGCCGCCCGGGATAACAGGGCGACCTCCAGGCCGCTTTCCGGAAATACCGCGACAATCTGGCACGGTTGTTGCTCCTTTTTGACGTCCAAGTCGCGTCAAACCGGGGGAATCCACCATGTCGACCATCACCGCGGCGCCCGCCGCCGAGCCGAAGCCGCTCTACACCTCGCTGTTCGTCCAGGTCCTGGCCGCGCTGGTGCTTGGCGTCATCCTGGGCATGGCCGTCCCGGACTTCGCGATCGGGCTCAAGATCCTCAGCGACGCTTTCCTGAAGCTGATCTCGATGATCGTGGCGCCGATCGTGTTCTGCGTCGTCGTGCACGGGATTGCCGGCGCCGGCGACCTCAAGAAGGTCGGCCGGGTCGGCGTCAAGGCGCTGGTCTATTTCGAGATCATGACGACCGTCGCACTCGTCGTCGGCCTGTTGCTTGCTTACCTCTTCGGGCCCGGCCACGGCATGAACATCGATCCCTCGACGCTGGATGCCAAAGCGCTCAACACCTACGCCGACAACGCCCACAAGCTGTCAGGCGGCGGCATCGGCGCCTTCCTGATGAACGTGATCCCGACCACCTCCTTCGATGCGCTGTCGCGCAACGACGTGCTCCAGGTGCTGTTCTTCGCGGTCCTGTTCGGCGTCGGGCTCGCGCTCGTCGGCGGCGAGAAGGGCAAGCTCGTCACCAGCATGATCGATGCCGCCTCCACCGTGCTGTTCCGCGTCATGGGCCTGATTGTCCGCGTTGCCCCGCTCGGCGTGCTCGGCGCGGTCGCCTACACCGTCGGCAAATACGGGGTCGGCTCGCTGAAGCAGCTCGTGTCGCTGGTGATGCTGTTCTACGTCTCGGTCGGCATCTTCGTGCTGGGCGTGCTCGGCGGCGTGATGGCGCTCGCCGGACTCAACATCCTCAAATTCCTCGCCTACCTGCGCGAAGAGCTGACCATCGTGCTCGCGACCGCCTCCTCCGATGCCGTGCTGCCGCAGATCATGAAGAAGCTGGAGCGGATGGGCGTGAAGGATTCCGTGGTCGGTCTCGTGATTCCGACCGGCTATTCCTTCAACCTCGACGCCTTCTCGATCTATCTGACGCTCGCCGTCGTCTTCATCGCGCAGGCGACCAACACGCCGCTGTCCTTCGGCGATCTCCTGCTGGTTCTCGGCGTCTCCCTGATCACCTCGAAGGGCGCGCATGGCGTGCCGGGTTCGGCCATCGTGATCCTGGCGGCGACGCTCAATGCGGTGCCGAGCATTCCCGCGATCGGCCTCGTGCTGGTGCTGTCGGTCGACTGGTTCATCGGCATGGCCCGCGCGCTCGGCAACCTCGTCGGCAACTGCGTCGCGACGGTCGTGGTCGCGGCCTGGGAAGGCGATCTCGACCGCGCCAAGGCGGCCAAGGTGCTGGAGGGCGGTGAGCTGGTGGACGTGACGGCGGGATAGCGCCCCGCTGGATCAGTCATTCCATTGCAGGAGCGGCGTTCCATACGCCCTCCTCCAGACCGACAGGAAGCGCGGAAACCAGGAATGGGCCACGGCGCCCTTGTAGGCCCAGGTGCGATACTTCAGCCCCTGTTCCGAGATCAGCTCCTGATATCCGCCGTGCACTTCGGTCGCGGTGCGAATGTCCTTCAATATCCCTTGCGCGCAGGCCCGGTAGTGATCACCGCCGGAGACCTCGTCGTAGTCGAGCATCCGGTCCGCGAACTCGACGTTGAACGTCGGCCAGGACGAGCGCCCCTGATAGGCGGGAGCCGCAATCTTGTGGATCATCTTGTTCCGCGGATTATCCGCGGACACCAGGAAGTGGAACGTAGAGGGTATGCGAAAGCGCGGCTCCGCGATGATCAGATCCGCCGTCGCCGCGAACAGCGCCCGCTCGCTCGCATCGTTCATATCCCAGAAGCCGCGATGCACGCTGACGAAATCCAGCGCGACCGAGGACACCGGCAATCCCTTCGGACCATCCAGCGAATGCCTGATGTAGCCGTCCCTGCCGAACAGACGGAGCAGGTCCTTCTTGTACTGCGCAAGGCCGCGTCCGAGCAGCCGCTTCAGCTCGTTCTCGTCCACGATTCCGAACTGCACGCTCCACAGGAAGGTTGTGTAGACGCAGGCATTGGTGACAAAGCGCCTGCGTTCCGCACGGGTATCCGTTGCAGCGGAGCGAGGGCCACGGGCATCGCACAGCAAATACCTGGTGCCGTCATCGTCGAACGGCTCGAGCTCGCTTGCGAGCTGCAGGACCGCACGCTTCAGGTCACCGCCATATTCGGCCAGCAGCAGCCGGCCGGCATGCGCGCATTGTGCCATCGCCAGATAGGACGGCGCCCTCTGATCGGCCGAGATCATCTGCTGCAGGCCGGCCAGAATGCCGAGCAGCGTATCCGACGGGCGCGAGAAATAGTTCACGCCGAGGTACCGACCGCGTCCCGCCGGGACGATGGTGGTCGTGACGACATCGGCGCGAACCGCCTCGAGCAACAGACGGATACTCTTGTCGAGCAGCCGGGCCCGCCGCACCGCGTCCTGCGCATCCATGATGGTCTCGGGGTCGAGGACATCAGGATAGAACCAGGCGAAGTCACGGGGATAATAGGCGGATGCGTGCGGCGCGCCCGTGACGAGGAAGGCCTCGGTCACCGAAAAGGCGCTGTCCATCGAGTGCCGGTAAAGGTCCTCGATGGCCGACAACGAATGGTGCGACCTTCTCAGGAATCGATCACCGAGAAAATTGACCGCCTGGAGGGCGTTGGCAAAAAAGGTTGCGGCCACGCCTTGGTAAAATCGGTTTCCGCGATCTGAGGGCAACGAGATATCGCTATTCATATGTGGCTAGGGTAACTCCGACGGTGCGGCCACCACCCAAAGCATGGCTGATTCGTATTTCGTCCAGATGACGCACCGGCTTCCAGCGGGCTCCTTCAGCCTACCCTTCCCGGGGCCTGAAATTCTCGATCACCCGCAGCAGCACCCGCGCACCGGCGTCGGCATCGGCGAGCTCCACATGCTCGTCCGGGTGGTGGCTGATGCCGCCGCGGCAGCGGACGAAGACCATGCCGACATCGGCGATGTCGATCATGGCCATGCCGTCATGCCCTGCTCCGCTCGGCAGCTCGAACACGGAGAACCCCTCCGCTCCGATCGCCTGCGCGATCTGCTCCTTGAGCCACGGCGCGCAAGGCGCGGTGCGGTTCTCGTGGGTGACGTCGAGCTGGAGGGCCAAGTGCCGGCGCTTGGCGATCGCCTCGATCTGGCGGACGACGTCAGCCACCGCGCGCTTGCGGTGCATGTCGGTCGGCGCGCGCATGTCGATGGTGAAGGACACCTCGCCCGGAATGACATTGGTCGCGCCGGGCCTCGCCTGGATGTAGCCGACGGTGCCGACCAGCCCACTCTCGTCGGTGCGGCAAAATTGCTCGATCGCCCCGATGCATTCGGCCGCGCCCGCGAGCGCATCACGCCGAAGCGCCATTGGCACCGTGCCGGCGTGCCCGGCCATGCCGGTCAGCCGCGCGGCAAGCCGCGTGGCACCGGCAATCGCGGTGACGACCCCGACAGGCAGGTCCTGCGCCTCCAGCACCGGCCCCTGCTCGATGTGCAATTCGAGATAGGCAAGCAGCTCGCGTCGCGCCCGCGCGGCCGCTCCGATATGATCGGGATCGAGGCCGAACTGCACGAGCGCATCGCGCATCGACACACCGTCGCGGTCGCGCACATTCAAGACACTCTCGTCAAAAGTGCCGGCCACCGCACGGCTGCCGAGCAAGGTCGAAGCGAAGCGCACGCCCTCCTCGTCGGCAAAGCCGACGATCTCGATCGCGAACGGCAGGCGCTTGCCACGGCGATTGAGATCGGCAACGCAGGCAATGGCCGTGATCACGCCCAACGGCCCGTCCCATTTGCCGGCATCGCGTACGGTGTCGTAGTGCGAGCCGAGCATCAGGCAGGGCGCGCCGGGCCGCTCGCCTTCGTAGCGGCCGCAGACATTGCCGATCGCGTCAAGACGCGCGCTCATGCCGGCATCGCGCATCCAGCTCAGCAGGAGGTCCGCCGCCTTGCGCAACTCCTTGGTGAGATAGATGCGGGTGAGGTTGTCGCCTGCTTCCGAGATCGCAGCCAGATCGTTGATCCCTCGCACGATCTCTTCGCCGAGCGATGCATTTTGAACGGCGTTGACGGCACTCATCTCGACGAGCTTTCTCTTCTCTGGACCGCGGCAGCGGCTGTCTGGCGACCATCGGTACACGTTCGGCGGCCAGTCACGCACCGGCGCCCGTCCCAACCTGCGCGTGGTTAGCATGAATGCGCGTACGCGGCAGGCTGCGTCACGCCGGTCATGCACAGGCGCACCAATAGTTTCACCTTTATCAGGACCCGAACGGCCCGCATAATCAATATTTTCAATCGGTTATCCGGAAGGTAACGTCAATGAACCCAGCCGGCTGGTGGAGATGTTCCACGGCGAATTCGTGTATGAAGGACGGGCCAGCGAAGCTGGTCATGCGACGATCGGCCGGCGCATGGCGGGGCACTGACGGCGGAGGATCGATGGCCAACGCATCCGAGCGTGACGAGCATTTTCTGCGTTTGTCCTTCGCGGTCGCCCGCCGCTCCCTCACCCATTGCAACCACCCGTTCGGCTGCATCGTTGTCGATGCGAGCGGCAAGGTGCTGATCGAGACCGAGAACGGCTACATGCCGGATCATGACGGCACCGCGCATGCCGAACGTCTCGCGGCCACCCAGGCCTGCCGCACACTCGGCCGCGAAGTGCTGGCGACAGCGACGCTCTATTCCTCGGCAGAGCCCTGCGCGATGTGCGCCGGCGCGATCTACTGGGCCGGCATCGGCCGCGTCGTCTACGGCCTCAGCGAGCATCGCCTGCGCGGCGTCACCGGCAACCATCCTGACAACCCGACCCTCGATCTGCCGTGCCGCGAGGTCTTTGCCAGCGGCCAGCGGCTGACCGAAGTCGTTGGTCCGCTGCTCGAGGACGAAGCCGCAGCGCTGCACGATGGCGTGTGGACGAAGTAGACACAAACTCCGATCAGTAGGGTGCCGATCAGAACTTCACGGTGATGCCGGAGTAGAGCGAGGATTCGCTGCACGATCCCGTGCTCACCGTCCGGCCACCGACCGCCGTGGTACAGCCGACGGCAAGGTTGTGATCGAGACCGAACTTGTTCTGCCAGTAGCGGTAAGCCACCCAGACGTCCACGAAGTGCGAATACTTGTCACCCCAGGCGGCCTTCGAGGCATCGAAGGTCAGGCGGATGGGCTCCGAATTCAACTCGACCGCCGTGTTGTAGACGCCGTTCGCCGGGCTGTAGGGAAGCGGCTGGGTGTCGGTGCCCTTCTTGCCGTACCAGCCGGCGCGGCCGCTGATCGAGAAATATTGCATGTTCGGCGGCAGGAAGCCGAGATCCATGTAGTAATTGACCTCGACCGCCCAGGTCGGCTTGAACGAGGTGTTGCCGTCTGCAAGACAGGTCACGCCGGGAACGCCGGCACCGAACAGTCCGCACTGGCTGAACGAGTTGTGGTTGGCGAACTCCCAGTACACCAGCGGTGCGACGTTGATGTAACCCTTGTAGGGCAGATCGAACGCAAACTGCAGACCGCCGACGACGTCGCGCTTGGCGGCACCGAAATATCTGTTTTCGGTATTGGCATCCATCCCAACCTCGAACGAGATGTTGTGAAGCGGCCCCGCGGTGAAGGCCTTGGTGTCGAAGAGCTCATTCCAACCGAACGTCGAGCGGAACAGTCCGTAGATCTCCGTTGCACCGGCGCAAATTGCCGGCGCGCCGAAGATCGTGCCCGCGTTGGTGCAGGGCCCGGCCGGGTCATTGTGATCGGACTTGAACATCGAGATGGTGAAGAAGTTCGTGCCGTATGCCCAGAGATCGAAATGCGTGAACGAGTAGACCTGCTTGGTGGTCTTGCTGTCGATCGATCCATCCGGCCGGAACGACCATGCACCGGGCTGCGAGGCGTTGAAGATGTAGGAGAAGGTGACGCGGTTATCGATCACCAGGAAGAACGGGAGATCCGCCGCCTTCTTGGCAGCCTTGACCGGCAGATCCGCCGCGAAAGCCAAGCCACCGGTGGCGAGCGTAGCAAGTGACAGCACCGCTGCTGCAATTGCCCTGAAACGAAACGACATCCTGAATACCCCCAAGTGTGGACACGTCAATGAACGCCCTTGGGTGCGAGACTTGCGCCGATCTCCCGGAGGGAGAAGCCTCAACTTTTTTCAAGGCATGCCGCTTGTTTCGGCAAGGGGCGGCGTCTCTTCGTAGGATTTAGCAGGCTTTCTGCAGCCGGCATGCGGCCGGCGACGCCGGCTGTTGCCGGACATTCCCGTTTGATTTCGCTCTTCTTTCATGCCGAGCGGATATTGCAGGCGCGATGGTCGGGAGCCAATGTTGCGTCGATCCGCATTGCATGAGCGCGACGGCGCAACTTTGCTCACTGCGACGTCAGGCCTGCATAGCGGGTTCCGATTTGGCTTGGACCGTCACAAATCTGCAACAGGCGCCGGCGACAGCCAAGCCGGCATGGCCGAGCGTGGGCGTTTGAGCAGGGGGCTTCGTCTCGGCCGGCGCAGGCGCACCGACACAAGGTGCCTGCCACAGCGTTGAGCAAGGGATGACGCATTTTCACACCTTACGCCGGGGCTCAAACTGGCCCACTATCGCGGCATTTCACCATGCAAGCGCATCAGCGAATGTTGGATTCGACACCTGACGACCTGAATTCCGGCGAGCCCCCGCTGCTGCGGACGATCGGACTCACCAAACGCTATGGCGATTTCCTCGCCAACGATTCCATCGACATCGATATTTGGCCCGGCGAAATCCACGCGCTGCTCGGCGAGAACGGTGCCGGCAAGTCGACGCTGGTCAAGGCGATCTACGGGCTGATCCAGCCCAGCGCCGGCGAGATTCGCTGGCAGGGCCAACAGGTCGTGCTGTCCGGTCCCTCCGAAGCCCGCAGCCGCGGCATCGGCATGGTGTTCCAGCACTTCTCGCTGTTCGACAATCTCACCGTCGCCGAGAACGTCGCGCTCGGCCTCGACGGACGGGAGTCCTTCAGGGACATGTCGGCGCGACTGGAGCAGGTGTCGAAGACTTACGGCCTTCCGCTCGATCCCAAACGCGAGGTCTGGCAATTGTCGGTCGGCGAGCGCCAGCGCATCGAGATCGTCCGCGCGCTGATGCAGGATCCGAAATTCCTGATCCTGGACGAGCCCACCGCCGTCCTGACGCCGCAGGAAGCCGATCAACTGTTCGTCGTGCTGGAGCGGCTCAAGGCCGAAGGCCGCGCCATCCTCTACATCAGCCACAAGCTCGAGGAGGTGAAGCGGCTCTGCGACACCGCCACGATCCTGCGCGGCGGCAGGAAGGTCGAGACCTGCGATCCCCGGCGCGAGACCGCGGCCTCGCTCGCCCGCATGATGGTCGGCGGCGAGATCAAGCAAGTGAAGGCGGCATCCGGCCGGAAGACCACCGTTCCGCGGCTCGTCGTCAACGATCTTTCGCTCGCACCAGGCGAAGCGCACGGCGTACGGCTCGAGCACATCTCGTTCGAGCTGAAGGGCGGCGAGATCCTCGGCATCGCGGGCGTCGCCGGCAACGGCCAGGACGAACTGTTCGCCGCGCTGTCCGGCGAGCGCCTGTCGAAGGACCCGGGCACGGTGGTGATCGAAGGCATTGCCGCCGGCCATCTCTCCATCACGCAGCGGCGCAAGCTGGGTGCTGCGTTCGTTCCCGAGGAGCGGCTCGGTCATGGCACCGCACCGCGCATGAAGCTCTCGGAGAACGCGCTGCTCACCGGACACGCCGCCAGCGGCATGGTCCATCGCGGCTTCATCAATACCGCGGCCACGCTGAAGACCGTCGACCGTGCGACCGAGACGTTCGACGTCCGCAAGGCCAAGCGCGATCCGGAAGCCGCATCCCTCTCCGGCGGCAATTTGCAGAAGTTCATCGTGGGACGCGAGATCCTGCGCAACCCCGCGGTGCTGGTGGTGAGCCAGCCGACCTGGGGCGTCGATGCCGGCGCCGCCGCCGTCATTCGCCAGGCGCTGCTTGATCTGGCAACCGCGGGCGCCGCCGTGCTCGTGACCAGCCAGGATCTCGACGAGCTCGCTGAGATCGCCGACCGCATCGCCGTGATGTTCCACGGCAAGCTGTCAGCACCGCTCGCGACCCGCGAGGCGACGCGCGAAAAGCTCGGCCTTCTCATGGGCGGCAGCAGCCTCGAGCCAAGGGAGGCCGCGCATGCAATTGGTGCTTGAGAAGCGCGCCGAACGCTCGGGCACGATCGCGCTGGTCTCGCCGCTGATCGCGATCGGCCTCACGGTCGTCACCATGGTCATCCTGTTCGCGATCCTCGGCAAGAATCCGCTGCTCGCCTTGCACGCCTATTTCATTGCGCCCTTGACCGACGGCTACTCGCTCCAGGAGATCGCGGTGAAGGCGACGCCGCTGGTGATGATCGCGATCGGGCTGTCGCTCTGCTATCTCGCCAATGCCTGGAACATCGGCGCAGAGGGCCAATTCCTGATCGGCGCAGTGGCCGGAAGCTGGATCGCGGTGAAGACGCAAGGCACCGATGCCGGCGCCTGGGTGCTGCCGGCGATGCTCGTGCTCGCAGCCGCCGCGGGCGCGCTCTATGCGCTGATCCCGGCGATCTGCAAGGTGAAGTTCGGCGCCAGCGAGATCCTGACCAGCCTGATGCTGGTCTATGTCGCCGACCTCTTTCTCGACTATCTCGTGCGCGGGCCCTGGCGCGACCCCAACGGCTTCAACTTCCCGACCACGGCCGAGTTCGATCCGGTGGCGACTGTCCCGTTGCTGATCGAGGGCGGGCGGCTGCATCTCGGCTCGATCATTGCGCTTCTTGTCGTCGCGGCGGCCGCAATCCTGCTCGGGCGAACCATCAAGGGTTTCGAGATCCGCGTCGTGGGCGCAGCCCCCCGTGCCGCGCGGTTCGGCGGCTTCAACGCCAATCAGCTGATCATCCTGACCTTCGCGGTATCAGGCGCGCTCGCAGGTCTCGCCGGCATCATCGAGGTGGCAGGTCCGGTCGGACATCTCCAGCCTGGCATCTCCCCGGGCTACGGTTTTACTGCGATCATCGTCGCCTTCCTCGGCCGGCTGAATCCGCTTGGAATATTAATTGCAGGCCTGTTCCTTGCACTGACCTTTATCGGCGGCGAGCAGGCGCAGATCGCGATGAAGATTCCATTGGATGTCACCAAGGTCTTTCAGGGCATTCTGTTGTTCTACGTGCTCGCCTGCGATTCCCTGATCCTCTACCGCTTCAAGTTGAGCTTCCCGAACCGTCAGGTGGCCCGTGGAACTCATTGAAGCCATCATCCTCTCGGTGCTCGCCGCGTCAACGCCGCTGCTGATCGCCGCGACCGGAGAGCTCGTGACCGAGCGCTCCGGCGTGCTCAATCTCGGCGTCGAGGGCATGATGATCGTTGGCGCGGCCTGCGGCTTTGCCGGCGCATGGCTCACCGGATCGATCTTCATTGGCGCGCTGTTCGGCATCATCGCGGGAACGATGATGTCGCTGATCTTCGCATTGATGGCCCTCGGGCTCGCCGTCAACCAGGTCGCGACGGGTCTTGCGCTCACCATCCTCGGCGTCGGGCTGTCCGGGCTGATCGGCGCCGGCTTCGTCGGCGAGCGCATCACGCCGGCAGTCCATCTCGCCATTCCGGGCCTCACCGACATCCCGCTGGTCGGGCGCGTGCTGTTCGGCGAGGACGGCTTCGTCTACTTCTCGATTGCACTCGTCGTCGGCGTCTGGTGGTTCCTGTACCGCACGCGGGCGGGATTGATCCTGCGCGCCTGCGGCGACAACCACGCCTCTGCGCACGCGCTCGGCTATCCCGTGCTGCGCATCCGCACCTTCGCCGTGATGTTTGGCGGTGCCTGCGCAGGCCTTGCCGGCGCTTATCTGCCGCTCGCCTATACGCCGTTCTTCATACCCGGCATGACCGCGGGCCGCGGCTGGATCGCGCTGGCGCTGGTGGTGTTCTCGTCCTGGCGGCCGGGCCGGCTCGTGGTCGGCGCCTATCTCTTCGGGGCAGTGACGATCCTGCAATTGCACGCGCAAGGCTGGGGCATCGGCATTCCCTCGCAATTCATGTCGGCGCTGCCTTATCTTGCGACCGTCATCGTGCTGGTCCTGCTCTCCCGCGCGCGCAGCGGCGGCTCGACCGCCCCGGCCGCGCTCGGCACCGTGTTCGTACCTGACCGCTGAATTTCATTTCCGCGGCGCGCGCGATGGGGCGCGCGCGTTGCGCATCGTGGCTTTCCCCTGATGTTTGGAGATCGATGATGAGGAAATCCCTTCTTGCGCTGGCTGCCGGGCTTTTGCTGGCCGGAAGCGTCAGTGCAGCCTCCGCCGCCGACAAGCTCAAGGTCGGCTTCATCTATCTGGGTCCGATCGGAGATTTGGGCTGGACCTATCAGCACGATCTCGCCCGGCAGGCGCTGGTCAAGGAGCTGGGCGACCA
The DNA here is from genome assembly GCF_028128835.1 of Bradyrhizobium sp. CCBAU 65884. NCBI lineage: Bacteria > Pseudomonadati > Pseudomonadota > Alphaproteobacteria > Hyphomicrobiales > Nitrobacteraceae > Bradyrhizobium > Bradyrhizobium sp. CCBAU 65884. Next base: position 34,017 of record NZ_LBJU01000129.1, read on the forward strand.
GATCGAGACCACCTATCTGGAGAACGTGCCTGAAGGCCCCGACGCCGAGCGCTCCATCGAGCAGCTCGTCCGCGCCGGCAACAAGCTGATCTTCACGACGTCGTTCGGCTACATGGATCCGACGCTGAAGGTCGCAAAAAAATATCCCAACGTGCATTTCGAGCACGCCACCGGCTACAAGCGCAATCCGAACATGTCGACCTATTCGGCCAGATGGTGGCAGGGCCGCTACATCCAGGGCTTGATCGCGGCGAAGATGACGAAGTCCGGCGTGCTCGGCTATATCGGCTCGTTCCCGATTCCGGAGGTCGTCTCCGGCATCAACGCGACGATGCTGGCCGCGCAGACCATCAAGCCTGACATCAAGGTCAAGATCATCTGGGCCAACACCTGGTTCGACCCGGGCAAGGAGGCCGACGCCGCCAAGGCGCTGATCGACCAGGGCGCCGACGTCATCATGCAGCACACGGATTCGCCCGCCGCGATGCAGATCGCCAGCGAACGCGGCAAGCTCGCCTTCGGCCAGGACTCCGAGATGATCAAGTTCGGGCCCAAGACCCAGCTGACCTCGATCCTCGACACCTGGGGCCCCTACTACATCGAGCGGGTCAAGGCCGAGCTTGCCGGCACCTGGAAGTCCCAGGACAGCTGGGGCGGCCTCGACAGTCACATGTTCGCGATGGCGCCCTATACCAACATGCCTGACGACGTGAAAAAATTGGCTGAGGATGCCCAAGCCGCGATCACTGCAGGCAAGCTGCATCCGTTCAAGTGCCCGATCGTTGGGCAGGACGGCAAGCCGGTCGAGTGCAAGGGCGGCGATCACCTCGACGACGGCCAGATCCTCGGCATGAATTTCTACGTCAAGGGCATCGACGACAAGCTGCCGGGCAAGTAGCACGCTTCTTGCTTAGGCTAGATCACCTGCTCCTCCCGGAGGAGGTTCGGAGGGGGTGGCCAGAAGCACCCGGCACTTGTGGTCGCCCCCTCTTTCTATCCTGCCTTGGCATTATCCGGCCCGCATGGCCTGCGCCGCCAAACTGTGGCGGCTGATGAGGTCTGCCACGTCGAGGTCCGGGATCGCACCGTCGATCACGGCCCATTTTCCCGCCACCATCACCCGGTCGGCCCGATGCGCTCCGCACAGCACCAATGCGGCCAAGGGGTCGCCATGACCGGAGAAGCGCAATTCGTCGAGCCTGAACAGCCCGAGGTCCGCAGCCTTGCCGACGGCGATCTCGCCGAGTTCCGGCCGGCCGACGCAGGCTGCCGACCCCTTGGTCGCCCAGCGCAACGCATCCTTGTGGCTGACCTTGGACACCCCGTAACGCGCCCGTTGCAGCAGGAAGGCGGCGCGGACCTCCTGCATCAGGTTGGAGCCGTCGTTCGAGGCTGAGCCGTCGACACCGATCCCGATCCCGACGCCGGCCTCCTCCATCTCGCAGACAGGACAGCAGCCGGACGCCAGCAGCTGGTTGCTGCACGCGCAATGGCTGATGGTCGTCTTCGCCTTGCCGAGCCGCTTCATCTCATCGGCGTTGAAAAATATGCCGTGGGCGAGCCAGGTCCGCGCATTGAGCCAGCCGCATTGCTCGAGATAGTCGAGCGGACGGCAGCCATACATCTGCTGGCAGAATCTGTTTTCGTCCTCTGTTTCGGCGAGATGGGTGTGCAGGCGCACGTCGAGCTTATCAGCGAGATCGGAGGTGGCGCGCATCAGCGACGTCGTCACCGAGAACGGCGAGCACGGCGCCAGCGCGATCTGCACCATCGCGTCCAGGCCGCGCTGGTGGTGCTTGGCAACCACGCGCGCGCTGTCTGCGAGAATCGTGTCCTCGTCCTGCACCACGCTGTCAGGCGGCAGGCCGCCGTCGCGCTGCGACAGGTTCATCGAGCCGCGCGTCAGCAGCACCCGCACGCCCAGACGCTTCGCCACGGCGACCTCGATATCGACGGCATCTTCGAGGCCCGCGGGGAAGACGTAGTGATGATCGGTCGTGGTGGTGCAGCCCGACAGCAGCAGCTCGGACATCGCCACGGTGACGCCGAGCTCGAGCGCCTCGGGCGTCAGCCTCGCCCACACCGGGTAGAGCGCCTGGAGCCAGGGGAACAGCTCCCGATCCATCGCCGCCGGCAGCGCCCGGGTCAGCGTCTGGTAAAAATGATGATGGGTGTTGATCAGGCCCGGCAGCACGACATGTTCGCTCGCATCGAACACCACGACATCAGCGGTCGCTGGCGCGGCGCCAGCCGGCACGAGCTCGACGATGCGGCCGTCCTTTACCACGATCCCGCGCTCGGCACCGTCGGCGAGGATGGCCAGGGGATCCCTGATCCAGATCGGCTTTGCGTCGCTCATGATCCCGCTTCTCCTTTACATCCGCTGACAGGCCAGCCAGGTAAACGCTGGCCCAGCCACCTTCGCGCCAGGACTTGTTTTATTGCGACTTGTTTGTTGCCACTTGGCTCCGGTCTTGCAAGACTCATCGGCACGATTCACCGGCGGAAGCTTTGGCGCAGCCATGGATTTGAACACCATCACGACGGTCGCCCATCCGCAAACGCGCGCGCAGCTGCCCGCCTGGACGGCAGGCGACGCCTGGCTCGCGGGCGGCACGTGGTTGTTCTCGGAGCCGCAGGTGCATCTGAAGCGGCTGATCGATCTGACCGACCTGAAATGGCCGGCGCTGACGATCACGGACAGCCATCTCTCCATCGCCGCCACGTGCACGGTCGCGCAGCTCGACGGACTTGCCTGCCCGTCCGATTGGCTCGCCGCGCCGCTGATCAACCAGTGCTGCCGCGCCTTCCTTGCGTCGTTCAAGATCTGGAAGACCGCGACCGTCGGCGGCAATCTCTGCATGTCGCTGCCGGCGGGACCGATGATCTCCCTTACTGCAGCGCTGGGCGGCGTCTGCACCATCTGGAAGGCTGGCGGCGGCGAGCAGAGGATTCCTGTCGTCGACTTCGTCACCGGCAACCAGCGAAATCGCCTGACACCGGGCGACCTGCTTCGCCAGATCGATATTGGGATTGCCGCGCTGAAACGCCGCACGGCATATCGCCAGATCTCGCTGGCGCCGGTCGGCCGCTCGGCGGCGCTCCTGATCGGCAGCCTCGATGCCGACGGCACGCTGACGCTCACGGTCACCGCATCGACGGCGCGGCCGATCCAGCTGTCCTTTCGCCGGGCCCCGGACGCGAGCGCGCTGGGCGACGCGATCGCCCAGCAGATCACGGACGATCTGTACCACACCGACATCCACGGCCGGCCGCTCTGGCGCAAGCACATGACATTGCGGCTCGCCGAAGAGGTTCGCCGCGAGCTGCTGGGGGCAATGCCGTCATGAGCTTCGAGGTCAACGGCAAACCGTTTGCGCAGGAGCCGCGCGCCGGGCAGTGCCTGCGCACGTTCCTGCGCGAGCTCGGCCATTTCGGCGTGAAGAAGGGCTGCGACGCCGGTGACTGCGGCGCCTGCACCGTGCTGCTCGACGGGGAGCCGGTGCACAGCTGCCTGATCCCGGCGTTCCGCGTCGAGGGACGCAGTGTGACCACGATCGAAGGTCTGGGCGGAGACCACGGCACGCATCCGATGCAGCAGGCTTTCCTTGACGCGCAGGGCTTTCAATGCGGCTTCTGCACCGCCGGCATGATCCTGACCTGCGCCTCGCTGAATCAGGCCCAGCGGACCGATCTCGGCGCGGCGCTGAAGGGCAATATCTGCCGCTGCACCGGCTATCGCGCGATCGAGGATGCATTGCTCGGCAAGACCAATGTCGAGGCGAGCGTCGAGCCCGGAGCCGCGTTTGGCCACAGCCTGCCGGCGCCGGCAGGCCCCGACATCGTGCGCGGCGACGCGCGCTACACCTTCGACACCGCCATCGAGGGCCTGCTTCACGTCAAGCTGGTGCGTTCGCCTCATGCCCACGCCAGGATCGTCGCAATCGACAAGTCGGAAGCGCTGAAGGTTCCCGGCGTACACGCGGTGCTGACACATGAAGACGCACCTTCGATGCTGATCTCGACCGCGCGGCACGAGATGGACTGGATGGACCCCGAGGACACCCGCGTTCTCGACGACGTCGTCCGCTTCATCGGCCAGAGGGTTGCCGCCATCGTTGCCGAAAGCGAAACCGCCGCCGAGGAGGCCTGCCGCCGGCTGAAGCTCGATTATGAGATTTTGCCTGCGCTGATCGATCCGGAGCAGGCGATGGCGCCCGGTGCGCCCGTCATTCATCCCGACCGCACCACCGCGAACCGCATCGCCGACGCTCAGCGCAACCTCGCTGCGGAGACGCATGGCGAGTTCGGCGACGTCGCGGCGGCGCTCGCGATAGCCGCCGTCACCTTCGAGGGCACCTTCCACAGTCATCGCGTGCAGCACGCGGCACTGGAGACCCATGGCGGCCTTGCCTGGCTCGATGCCTCGGGCGTGCTCAATGTCCGCACCTCGACCCAGGTGCCGTTCCTGACCCGGCGCGCGCTGTCCGACATCTTCAAGCTTCCTCCCGACAAGGTCCGCGTGTTCTGCGAGCGCGTCGGCGGCGGCTTTGGCGGCAAGCAGGAGATGTTCGTCGAGGACATTCTGGCGCTCGCTGCGCTCAAGACGGGACGTCCGGTGAAGCTGGAGCTCACCCGCGAGGAGCAGTTCATCGCGACCTCGACGCGGCACCCGATGCGTGTCCACATCAAGGCCGGAGCGGATGCCGGCGGCAAGCTCACCGCGCTCAAGCTCGACGTGCTCTCCAACACCGGCGCTTACGGCAATCACGCCGGCCCGGTGATGTTCCATTCGCTGTCGGAGTCCATCGCGGTCTACAATTGCCCGAACAAGCGGGTCGACGGTCATGCCGTCTACACCAACACGGTGCCGGCGGGCGCGTTTCGCGGCTATGGCCTGCCGCAGACGCTGATCGCGATCGAGGCCGCGATCGACGAGCTGGGCCGGCAGCTCGGCATCGACCCCTACGAGATGCGCCGGCGCAACATCGTGAGGGATGGCGATCCCATGCTGTCGCCGCCGCCGTCCGAATTTCACGACGTGCTCTACGGCTCCTACGGGCTCGACCAGTGCCTCGACCTCGTCGAGCGCGCGATGCAGGCCGATAGCCCGCAGCCGGACCTGTCGCCGGACTGGCTGATCGGTGACGGCGTCGCGCTGACCATGATCGACACCGCGCCGCCGGCGGGCCACCTCGCCGACGCGACGATCGCGCTGCGTGAGGACGGTGGTTTCGATCTCACCGTCGGCACCGCCGAATTCGGCAACGGCACCAGCACCGTGCACCGGCAGATCGCCGCGACCACGCTCGCGACCACCGTCGACAGAATCCGACTGCGCCAGTCCGACACCGCCCATGGCGGCCACGACACCGGCGCCTATGGCAGCGCGGGCATGTTCGTCGCCGGCAAGGCGACCCATGCGGCTTCCCTGCAGCTTGCGACCGAATTGAAGGCGGCCGCCGCCGGCGCGTGGCTGTGTGACATCGGGAGCTGCGCGCTCGAGGACAACGCCGTCGTCAGCGGCGTCCGGCGCATGTCTTTTGCGGAGCTGGTGAAGCTCGCGCGCGAGCGCGGGCAGCCGTTCGCAGGCAGCGGCAATTCCGAGGGAACACCGCGTTCGGTCGGCTTCAACGTCCAGGGTTTTCGTATCGCCGTGAACAAGGCCAGCGGCGAGCTCAGGATTCTCAGGAGCGTGCACGCCGCGGACGCTGGAGTGGTCGCCAATCCCATGCAGTGCCGCGGTCAGGTCGAAGGCGGCGTGGCGCAGGCGCTCGGCGCCGCGCTCTACGAGGAGATGGTGATCGACGCCGAGGGGCGCGTCACCAACCCGAAATTCCGCGACTACCACCTGCCCTCCTTCGCGGACGTGCCCCGGACCGAGGTCTTCTTCGCCGAGACGTCCGATACGATCGGACCGTTAGGGGCGAAGTCGATGAGCGAGAGCCCGTACAATCCGGTCGCGGCCGCACTCGGCAACGCGATCGCGAACGCCACCGGCATCCGCTTCACCGCGCCGCCCTTCAAGCCGGACCGGCTGTTTCCGGCGCTGCTCGACAAGTTTGGCAACTCCACTGGGACGCGATAGCTCGACCACGGCGACGCTGTTCTCCCTCGCCCCGCTTGCGGGGAGAGGGTTGGGGTGAGGGGGAGTCTCCGCAATGACGGTGACAGTTGGACGCGTCGAGAGTCCCCCTCACCCGAATTCGATCTACGATCGAATTCGACCTCTCCCAGCAAGCGGGGCGAGGTGAAGAGCGCGCCTTGCATTCAGCTGCCGCGATAGGTCGAATAGCTCCATGGCGTGACCAACAGCGGCACGTGATAGTGCCCCTCTGGCTCGCTGACGGCGAAGCGCAGCGGGATCTCGTCGAGGAACGGCGGATCCGACAGCGGCACGTTGCGCTCGGCGTAATATCTGGCAACGCTGAATTTGAGCTCATAGCGGCCGATCGGCAGCGGGCGACCGCCGATCAACGGCCGATCGGTGCGACCGTCCGCATTGGTCACCGCGCGCGCGATCACACGGCTCTCGCCGAGGCTGGCGAGCTCCACGAGCTCGACCGGGATGCCGGACGCGGGCTTGCCGGCGTGGTTGTCCAGCACATGGGTCGAGAGCCGGCCGTGCACCTTCAGCCTGTCGTCGGCCATGACGAGCTGATCCAGCCGCAGCGCGGAGATCCGGCCGATCTCCTCGATCGCGCGCCGCGTCTCGGTCTTGGCGATATTGCGTAACCGCCTCTCGAAGTCGCGCAGCACGGAATCCCGGGTGTGGCGGCGCACGCAGACGATATAGGGGAAGCCGAACTTGTCCCGATAGGCGCTGTTGACGCGCTCGAACGCCGCGTATTCGGCATCCGACAACCTATCGAGGCCGGCGCTGTTCTGCTCGTCGGTCGATTCCACTGTCAGCCCCGCCGCGCGCTGGGTCTTGCTGGCGAGATCCGGATGCGCCCGGATCAACGCCAATTGCACGTCGGGCTCGGCGCTCTGGATCGCCGCCATCAGCGCCGTGTGCAACTGATTGATGCCGGCAAACGGTCGCTTGTCGGCGAGCTGCTCGGCGATCCACGGCGAATATTCGACGACATTGGCGAGCGCCGCGACGAAGTCGGCCTTGCTTGCGGCATTGAGGTCGGACAGCGATATCTGCGACATCGTCCTCAACCGATCTCGAACGCAGTGGCCGCGAGATGCGCATGCTTGTCGTGCCAGTGCTGGGCGATCTGCAATCGCGTCGGCACCCAGACGCGTTCGTGCTTGCCGATATAATCGAGGAAGCGCATCAGCCCCGCAGCGCGGCCGGGCCGGCCTGCGAGGCGGCAATGCAGGCCAACCGACATCATCTTCGGCGCAGTTTCGCCTTCCGCATAGAGCACGTCGAAGGCGTCCTTCAGATAGGTGAAGAACTGCTCGCCCTCGGCAAAGCCTTGCGGGTTGATGAAGCGCATGTCGTTGGCGTCTAGCGTATAGGGAATGACGAGCTGCTTGCCGCCCGCGCTCTTGACCCAATAGGGCAGATCGTCGGCATAGGAGTCGCAGAGATAGAGGAAGCCGCCCTCCTCCATCAGCAGACGGTTGGTGTTGATCGAGGAGCGCCCGGTGTACCAGCCGAGCGGCCGCGATCCGGTGGCCTCAGTGTGGACGCGGATCGCTTCCGCGATCTCGGCGCGCTCCTGTGCCTCGGTCATGTCCTTGTGCTCGATCCATTTCAGGCTGTGGCTGGCGATATCCCAGCCCGCCTCCTTCATGGCGGCGACGATCTCGGGGTTGCGCTTCAGCGCGGTGGCGACGCCGAACACGGTGGTCGGCCAGTTGCGCGCGGTGAACATCCGCCACAGCCGCCAGAAGCCGGCCCGCGAGCCATATTCGAACATCGATTCGATATTGGCGTGGCGCTGGCCCGGCCAGGGCTGCGCGCCGAGCACGTCGGACAGGAACGCTTCCGAGGCGCGATCGCCGTGCAGGATGTTGTTTTCGCCGCCTTCTTCGAAATTGACGACGAACTGCACCGCGACCCGCGCGTTGCCGGGCCACTCGGGGTGCGGCGGGTTGCGGCCGTAACCGCGGAGATCGCGCGGGTAGCGTGTGTCAGCCACTCAGACTTCCTCGAAGCGGATCGGCAGCGCGCCCTTCCACAGCACGCTCTTGCCCAGCGTCGCCAGATTCTCCAGGCCCGAGGTCAGCGTGATGAAGTGGTTGCCGGCGAGTTGGCCCATCTTGCTGGCGAAGTGAACGCCGCCATAGGCCAGCAGGATCTCGGTCTCGCTGATGCCGCCGGGATAGAGGATGATCTGGCCCGGCGCGGGATAGCTGGTGTGGTTCTCGTAGCCGACGCCGAAATCGAGATCGCCGAGCGGCATCCACACGCCCTCGCCGCTCCAGCGCACATGGATGATGTGGCTTTCGAACGGCAATGCCTTGCGGAAGGCGGCGACGGTCTTGGGTGCCAGTTGCTCCTCGAAGCGGGCATCGAAGGTGAAGTCGCCGGCACGGATAACGAGTTTGCTCATCTCATCTCTCTGGATCGGGGCCGGTGGCCCCACGGATAATTTTCAAGCAAAGAGCACTCCCGACAGTTTCGCGCAAGGGGCGCGGACGCGTCACCTGCGGTCGTAGGACCAGCCGAAAATGCCGCTCCGCCGCGTCTCCGGTTCCGGCTCGGCGGCCGGCGGAGGGGCTTCCTTCAGTTCCGCCCGCGGCGGCGGGGGCGGTGCCGGCAGGATCTCGCATGTCATGGAGTAGACCAGCTTGCCGTCGGCGGTACGCCCGATCGGGACACAGGGATCGGGATGTCCGGCCGCGGTCTTCGGCGCCAACTTGACTTGCGCGGCCGCCGGTGACGCCAGCAGCAGCAGGACCAGCAGATATCTCGACATCGTTGTCGCCTGAAAGCTCGATTGGCCCATTGAACCGGATTGGGGCGGGCAAGTCCATCGGCGCCGGAGCGCGCGATTGCCGAATATTTAGCCGTGTCCCGGACAAGCCGCAGCGCTTCTTGCCGCTGCTGCGCATAGCTCGGATCCAGATGGCGACACGGTACGACGCGGATGGATGGGCCCCGGCTCTGCAGCGCTCTGCAGCGCACCGCACCGGACGATGCTTCGCATCGCCGGGGACGCTGCGCTGCGTCCGGGGCATGAGAGCTGAGTGAGGCGCAGGCTGTCTCCACATGTCATTGCGACTCCAGTGCACATCCCAGCGGCGCTGCCGTAGGGTGGGCAAAGGCGCATAGCGCCGTGCCCACGATCTCCGTCCATAAGCAACAAGGCGTGGGCACGCTGCGCTTTGCCCACCCTACGAGATCGAGTTTGTGGCACGTAGCTCAGCTCGCAGACACGCCTCTTCGGCCTCGCGGCGCATTTCGCCCGAGCTTTGCCTGGTCTCGCCACCCTCCGATCCAAGAGGGCGCAGGGAAGGCCGGGTGCCAGCTCGCACCCGCGGTCCGCTGCGCGAAATGCACACGCAGAAAGAACCGCACAGCAGCATACAGGTGGTGCCGATCACTCGGCCTTCCCTGCGCAGTGGCTGGACGGCTTATGCCGTGATCTCCCGGGAGCCGACCATTCCTTCTGGCCTCCCTCGCCCCGCGAATTGGATGATGCAGTCCGCCCGGTTGGGCTCGCTCGCACCTTCGCAGGACTTGACCGTGGCAACGACGGCCAGGACCACACGGTTTTGCCGTACGCGCGGCCCGCCATTTCGCCGCAGTTTTTCCGGGCCCCGTCGACGAAGCCGGAAACTTACAGACGAGACGAAGCCTAGCAGCGCCGCTCGTCGCACGAAGCCTCGGGCTCACAGGGACACCCCGCCCTGCCCGCGCCTCTCGTGCCGACGCTGCCGCGTCCACCGCAAGCCCGGCTCGCGATGCGTGACGACACAAGATCGCCCCTCCTGGTGAGCCGGGATGGGCAACACATACGCCGAAACCGAATTTCGGTAAAGTGGAATATTTTCGGCGACGAGGATTGACAGAGGGCGACACAGGCTCGGTCCCGCAGCCCGGATGGCGCCAACGGGTCGGCGCGAAGCGCCGCCCGATGACAGGCTCCGCGCAATCCGGGACGGTGCGAGACGCCGGGCGAGCGGCCCCGGATTACGCTTTCGCTCCACCGGGCTACAAGGATACCGACACATCAAAAAAGGGCGGCGCAAAGCACCGCCCTTTATCGCGCAATCATTCGGGGCCGCGCTGAAAACAGCCGCTCAGTAGCCCGGATCGTAATAGAAGGGACTGCCGCCGCCGTAATAGCCCTGACCGCCATAATAGCCCTGACCGCCATAGTAGGGTCGCGACCCATAATAATAGCGGTTCTCGTAGTAGTCGCGGCGCCGCTGCTCGGCGATCACCCCGCCGATGATACCCGCCGCGGCGCCCATGAAGGCGAGGCCTGCGGCGTTCGACCCGCGCCGATAATAGTGGCGACGCCGGGCTGCGCTGAAATCGGTGACGTCGGAGGAGCCCTGCCCTGCCGTGACGGGCTTCGCTGACACCGCCCCGGGGGACGCCGCAGCCGAGGGCGATGCGGAGGTTGCGACCAATGCCAGGCTTGCGAACGCGGCCAGCACCATGTTGCGGCCGGCTGCGGAAATCATGGGTCTCACAGTCATTTTGACCTTCCTATAATCTTGCCGATGCTGTTGCCAAACGTAGGGATCTGCAAACCGGATTCAATGCGCAAACCGTTGAGATGGTTTCATGTTCGCGGCAATCTGCCACGCTTTGAACGATTGTAAACCGAACGACCAACTCGCAGCTTGAACCATCGAACCTGAGCGGATAATGAACAGCCGCGCCGTTTTTCGGTCGCCGTAAGCGTTTCACGTGAACCAACGCATCAACCGACGCCGTCGGGATCGATGCCATTTGCAGGGTTCAACGTGACCGACGCGTCCTTTTCCAAGAGAAATCAGATGATTGTGGTTCGCAAACTGCCGGCGCGCTATGCGCCGATCGTGATGCCGTTCGTGCTGTCCATCCTCATGACGGCCGTGGTGTCGGTCATTTCGACGCTCCGGAGCTTGGGGGCGACGCCGGCGTTCCTCGCGACCTGGCCGGGCGCCTGGGCGCTGTCCTGGCTAGTCGCCTTTCCGACGCTGCTGGTGGTGCTGCCGATGGTGCGGCGGATCGTGACGCTCCTGGTCGCGGCCCCGCCTCAACCCGGTCGATAGAAGGCGCCTACGACAGCGCGCCCAGCACACCCCTCGTCGCCTTGTCGATCTCCTCGACATAGCGGCGGCGGGCGAAGTTTTCGGTGAGGAAGCCGACCACCTTGCGGCTGTCGGTGGAATCCACCACCGCCAGCATCTCGGCTTCGGCCTCGTCGAACACCGCCATCGCCGACTTCACGTTCATTTCCGGGATCAGCACGATGTCGATCAGGCGGGCGAGCTCGATCACCTGAATGTCGTCGGCGATGGTGTCGAGGTCGCTGGAGAACAGGTCCGGCAGCAGGACCAAGCCTACATATTCGTCTGAATTGTTGACGATGACGATACCGGGCCGCGATCCCAGCGCGAACTCGCGGCGGACGGCGGCGATCGTCGTGGTCGAGGGCACCTTGCCGACATCGGAGCGCATCAGCCGCTCGACGGTGAGATTGCGCAGCCAGCCGACGTCATTGGCGCTGCGGATGGTCTCGCCGCGCAGATGCAGGCGCCAGGTCGAGAAGGAGTGGCCGAACATGAAGCGGACGCAGATCGAGGTGACGATGCAGCCGGCCAGCACCACGGCGGTGACGTCGACATTGCGGGTCATCTCGAGCACCAGGAACGACATGGTCAGGGGGCCGCCGACGATGGCGACACCGAGCGTCGCCATGCCCGTCAGCATCGCAACCAATGGATCGATGGCGAAGTTCGGGCTGATCAAGAGCAGCACCGCGGCAAAGAACTTTCCGATCAGGCTGCCGACGAACAGCGAGGCGAAGAACAGACCGCCGCGGAAGCCCGAGGCGAGCGAGACCAGGCAGGCTGTCACCTTTAGGGCGATGATCAGCGCGATCAGGCCGATCGTCATGTCGTGAAAGAGATCGAGCACCATGGCGCCATGGCCGGCCGCCAGCACCTGCGGCGTCACGATGGCGAAGCCGCCGACGATGAGGCCGCCGATCACCGGCCGGAGCCAGATCGGCAGCCAGGCGAACAGGCGCTCGAACATCGGCGAGGAGCGCATCACGGCGATGCCGACGCCGCTGGTGATGAGCGCAAGCCCGATCAGGGCCAGATATTGCTCGACGCCGACGGCGCTGACCTTGGGTATCTCCAGCGAGTATGGCGCGCCGCCGAGCCATTGCGCGGTGAGCGCGCCGGCGAGCGAGGCTGCCAGGATCGGGGCCGCGCTGCCGACCGAATAGACGCCGACGATCAACTCACAGGCGTAGAAGGCACCGGTGATCGGCGCGCCGAATGCCGCCGCGATCGCAGCCGCAGCGCCGCAGCCGACCATCAGGCGCAGATCGTTGCGGCGCAGATTGAAGAACTTGCCGAACAGCGAGGCGATCCCCGAGCCGATCTGGGTATAGCCGGCCTCGAGGCCGACCGAGGCGCCGCAGCCGTTGGAGATCAGCGTCTGGCTCGACACGATGACGCTGTCCCGCATCGACAGATTGCCGCCGCGCAGCGCGTTCGCCTCGATCGGGTCGACCGCGTTCGAAATCTTCATCCGACGCCGCGACCACTCCATGATGCCAAGCGAAAGCCCACCCAGCGCCGGCGCGATCAGTGCCGCCCACGGGCTGACGCTCGCGTGGGCCGACAAGTGGACATCGACGGGAATTCCATAGATCACCACGTGCGCGATCTGCGCGATATGCGCCATCAGCGTCACCACCGCCCCGGCCAGCGTGCCGATCACCAGCGCCAGCGGGATCAGATAGAACTCGTTGCTGCGCAACAGCGCGCGCAGCCGAACCATGACGCGGTTAGATCCCTTGCGATCGGTGAGATGTCTGATCCGCGCGAACACCGCCCGCCCTAACCTTCCGACAGGCCGTAGCCGGCCATGCGCTGGCGGACCCGTTCGATCTCCTCGCTGGGGAGCAGCGGCGGTTTCCCGATCTGGAGGCAGCCGTGATATTGCCGCGCCAGCGTTTCGACCTCGACGGCGAGCCACATCGCCTTGTCCAGCGTCTTGCCGATCGCGATCATGCCATGATGGTCCAGCAGGCAGGCAAGCCGCCCCTCCAGCGCCCGCACCGCATGTTCGGACAGCTCCACGGTTCCGAACGTCGCATAGGGCGCGCAGCGGATGCTGTCGCCGCCGGCCGCCGCGATCATGTAGTGCACCGGCGGAATCTCCATGCCCATGATCGCCAGGATGGTGCAATAGGTCGGATGGGCGTGCACGACGGCGTTGACGTCACCCCGTGACTTCAGGATGTCGCGATGAAAGCGCCATTCGCTCGACGGCTTCTGATCGGGCGCATGTGTGCCGTCCATGGCCATGAAGACGATCTGGTCCGGCGTCATGGCCTCATAAGGCACGCTGGTCGGCGTGACCAGGAGCCCGTCCACATGCCGGACAGAGATGTTGCCCGAGGTGCCCTGGTTGATGCCGAGCGCGTTCATGCGCCGGCAGGCGTCGATGATGGCCTGTCTCTTGGCGAGCTCTTCCGCTGTCGTCGACATCCCGATTTCCTGACGATGGGCTTGTTAGACCCGAAGTACGTCAAAGCAATATGGCAGTGCAAGCGAAAGCGGCCCGGATCCGGTGCCACCTTGTCGCCCCTCCTGCCAAATCACCAAATGGACGGCAAAATCAACGAATTCACAGATTGTCGCAGCCCTATGGCAGGCTGGTCCTGACCGCCGCAATCCCGTTGATCACGAACTGCACGGAATAGGCGGCGAGCAGCATGCCGAGGACGCGCGAGAGCACGGCATTTCCAGTCCGGCCGAGGGTTTTCGCGATCAGGTGAGCCGAGACGAAGCACAGCATGCAGAGCAGGCAGACCGAGAGCACGACCGCGATGATCACCGCGAGCCTCGCCCCATAGCCGGCATCGCCCGAAAGCAGCAACGTGGTCGCAATCGCGCCGGGGCCGGACATCATGGGAATGGCCAGGGGAAACACCGCGACATCGGAGGCGTGCTCGGACGTCGCCTTGTCGGCCTCGCGGGCCTCGCGATGCGGACGATCGCCGAAGATCATCTGGTAGGACACGCCGAACAGCAGCAGCCCGCCGGCGATCTGGAAGGCGGGGATGCCGATTCCGAGCTGGCGCAGCAGCCAGTTTCCGACCAGCGCGATCACCACCAGGATCGAGGCCGCGATCAGCGGCGCGCGCAATGCGATGGTTCGTTTGACCTTGTCGGGCATGCCGGCGGTCGCAGCGAGGAAGGCCGGCGCAAGGCCGACCGGATCGACAACCAGCAGCAGCGTCACGAAGGCGGACAGGGCGAAGTCGAGCATGTGTCGGTGGGGTCCTTGGACGCTGGAACGATGGCTGCCGGGCTGACTTAGCCCAGCAAAGCCGCTTTGGAAATCACTGGAGGCGACAATGAGCGACAGTGGAATCGGAATGCTTCTCGGCCAGCTCTCGGCCAACCTGCTCTGGCTCTGGTTCATCGGAGCCTTCGTGCTCGGCGGGGTCCTCGTCTATGGCGTGATGAAGGCCGGCCACCTCAGGCGCAGCGAGCGGGCGCAGCTCGATCGCAACACCGAGGCCCGACAGCGCCAGGAAGATCCCTACAAGCGCCCGACCTGAACGGTCGCCGCGCGCGCCGGTTGCAGTTTGGAACTTTCGTTCTCCAAACGGCTTTGATGGGCTGAGGATTGGGGAAGGAGATGCCTTCCCGTGTCACCTCAAGAGGAGGACATATGGCTAAACGAGCGAAGAAACGCGCACCCAAGAAGACCACAGCGCGCCGACCGCGTCAGGCGCCGAAGATGCTCAGCGACCTGTTTCTGGAGACGCTGAAGGACATCTATTTCGCCGAGAACAAGATCATCAAGACCCTGCCCAAAATGGCCAAGGCTGCAAACTCGAAAGAGCTCGCGGCCGCCTTCAACAAGCACCTGCGCGAGACCCAGGGCCAGGTCAAGCGTCTGGACCAGATCTTCAAGATGCTGGGCAAGCCTGCACGCGGCAAGCCCTGCGAGGCGATCAACGGCATTACCGATGAGGGCGCCGAGATCATGAAGGAGTTCAAGGGAGCGCCGGCGCTCGATGCGGGACTGCTCGCCGCCGCGCAGGCGGTCGAGCACTACGAGATCTCCCGCTATGGCACCTTGCGCACCTGGGCCGAGGAGCTCGGCATGCAGGACGCAGCAAGGCTGCTTCAGGCGACGCTGGACGAGGAAGAGGCGACCGATCATACGCTGACCGAGCTGGCCACCTCGGTGATCAACCTCGAGGCGGAAGAAGATTACCGCGCCGCGGCCTGACCCGCGCGCCAGCCGATGACGAAACGCCGCGGCCAGAGCCGCGGCGTTTGCTTTTTGGGCCAGAGCCGCGGCGTTTGCTTTTTGGGCCAGAGCCGCGGCGCTTGCTTTTGCGATCGCACGATGGCGCATGGCACGTCAGCGCCACCGCACTGGATTTCCCGGGAACCAGCCCCATATGCAGGCTTTCCCACCCCTGAGCCCGCATCATGCAACCCAAAAATCCCCTCGACTGGATGCTGTCCGAAGCCCTGGACCAGCTGACGCGCGCCGAGCGGCTGCGCCAGCAGTTCGGCCGCCAGGAAGCCTGCTGGGAGCCGCCGATCGACGTGCTCGAAACCGAGCATGAGCTGCTGATCCTGGTCGCGCTTCCCGGCGTCAATCCGGACAATGTCGAGACGGTCATTCATGACGGCGTGCTCGTCGTCTCCGGCCAGCGCACGCTTCCGCCGGAGCTTCGCAACGCCCGTATCCACCGGCTCGAACTGCCGCAGGGGCGTTTTGAGCGCCGCATTGCATTGCCCCTCGGCCGCTACGCCATCAGCCGCTTCGTGATGGACGGCTGCGTCGCGCTGCGCCTCGCCAAATCCTGAGGTCGATCATGGCCACCGAACAGATGAACAACGAACAGACCAATAACGACGTGAAGATCCCCGAAGACGCGCTGATCATCGTCGCCGTGCGCGACATGGTGCTGTTTCCCGGCGCGATCGGGCCGATCGCGATCGCGCGGCCGAAATCGATCGCGGCGGCGCAGCAGGCGCTGCGCGAGCAGCGGCCGATCGGCATCGTCCTGCAGCGCAATCCCGAAGTCGATGATCCCACGCCGGACGACCTCTACCGGGTCGCGACCATCGCCAACATCGTGCGCTACATCACCGCGCCCGACGGCACCCATCACATCGTCTGCCAGGGCGTGCAGCGCGCGCGCATCCTCGACTTCCTGCCGGGGACGCCGTTCCCGGCTGCGCGCATCCAGCAGATTCCGGAGCCCACCACGACTTCGCCGGAGATCGAGGCGCGCGCGCTGAATCTGCAGCGCCAGGCGATCGAGGCGATCGAGCTGCTGCCGCAGGCGCCGCCCGAGCTCGCCGCGATGTTCCAGGGCACCACCGCGCCCGGCGCGCTGGCGGATCTCGCGACCTCGTTCATGGACATCAAGCCGCAGGACAAGCAGGAGGTGCTGGAGACCATCGACCTCGCCTTGCGCGTCGAGAAGGTGTCCAAGCATCTGGCCGAGCGGCTGGAGGTGCTGCGCATCAGCAATGAGATCGGCCAGAAGACACGCGCCAGCTTCGACGAGCGGCAGCGCGAGGCGATCCTGCGCGAGCAGATGGCGACCATCCAGCGCCAGCTTGGCGAAGGCGACGGCAAGGCGGCCGAGGTCGCCGAGCTGACGTCTGCCATCACCAAGGCCAACATGCCGCCGGAGGCGGACGCGCACGCCAGGAAGGAGCTGCGCCGCTACGAGCGCATGCCGGAGGCCGCCGGCGAAGCCGGCATGGTCCGTACCTATCTCGACTGGCTGATCGAGCTGCCCTGGGCGCTGCCTGCGGAGAAGCCGATCGACATCAAGGAAGCGCGAGCCATCCTCGACGCGGATCATTTCGGCCTGGAGAAGATCAAGGGACGGATCATCGAATATCTGGCGGTGCGCAAGCTCGCCCCGCAGGGCAAGGCGCCGATCCTGTGCTTCGTCGGCCCGCCCGGCGTCGGCAAGACCTCGCTCGGCCAGTCCATCGCGCGTGCGATGGATCGCCCCTTCGTGCGCGTCAGCCTTGGCGGCGTGCATGACGAAGCCGAGATCCGCGGCCACCGCCGCACCTATATCGGCGCGCTGCCCGGCAACATCATCCAGGGCATCAAGAAGGCTGGCAGCCGCAACTGCGTCATGATGCTGGACGAGATCGACAAGATGGGCCGTGGCGTGCAGGGCGATCCGTCAGCAGCCATGCTGGAGGTGCTCGACCCCGAGCAGAACGGGACGTTCCGGGACAATTACCTCGGCGTGCCCTTCGACCTGTCGCGCGTGGTGTTCATCGCGACCGCCAACATGCTGGACCAGATCCCGGGTCCGCTCCTGGACCGCATGGAGCTGATCAGCCTTGCCGGCTACACCGAAGAGGAGAAGCTGGAGATCGCGAAGCGCTATCTGGTGCGGCGGCAGCTCGAGGCCAACGGTTTGACCGCCGAGCAGGCCGAGATCGAGCCGGAGGCGCTGAAGCTGGTGGTCAAGGGCTACACCCGCGAGGCCGGCGTGCGTAACCTCGAGCGCGAGATCGGCAAGCTGTTCCGCCATGCCGCGGTGCAGGTCGCCGAAGGCACGACTGCGAAGGTGGTGGTGACGCCGAAGGACATCGCCACCGTGCTAGGCCAGCCGCGCTTCGAAGGCGAGATCGCGCAGCGCACCAGCGTTCCGGGCGTGGCAACCGGCCTTGCCTGGACGCCTGTCGGCGGCGACATCCTGTTCATCGAGGCGTCCCGTGTGCCCGGCCGCGGCGGCATGATCCTGACCGGCCAGCTCGGCGAGGTCATGCGCGAGAGCGTGCAGGCTGCGCTGACGCTGGTGAAGAGCAAGGCCACGCAGCTCGGCATCGATCAGTCGGTGTTCGAGAAGAGCGACATCCACGTTCACGTTCCGGCGGGCGCAACCCCGAAGGACGGACCGAGCGCGGGCGTTGCGATGTTCACGGCGCTGACGTCCCTGCTCACCAACCGCACGGTGCGCAGCGACACCGCCATGACCGGCGAGATCTCGCTGCGCGGCCTGGTGCTGCCGGTCGGCGGCATCAAGGAGAAGGTGGTGGCGGCCGCGGCGGCGGGCCTGAAGCGGGTGATGCTGCCGGCGCGCAACAAGCGGGACTATGACGACATCCCGAAGAGCGCGCGGGACAACCTCGAATTCATCTGGCTGGAGCGCGTCGACGAAGCCATCGCCGCTGCCCTCGAGCCGGTCGATGCGAAGGTCGAAGCGGCGGAGTGAATGCGATGAAGAAACTGCTGGAGAAAGCGAAGAGTTCGCGGACAACGCAGCGGCTGCGCCAGTTGCTCGATCGCGCGATCGACCGGGTTCGCGATGGGCTGGCGGCGCCAGGACTAGGTTCAAGACCGCGGCTTCAACCCATTCCGGTCCGGGTGAAGCGCCGCAAGGGTTGAGCCCTCCGTCTCAGGCCCTCGCGGCTGCCCCAATCAAAAGGCCCCCTCCGACCGAGGGGGCCTTTGCGTTGTTAGCCCACGGCGTCCTTGGCCGCCTTGACCGGGCGGGCGCGGACGATCTTGCGGGCCGGCTTGGCCTTGAACATCATCTCTTCACCCGTGAACGGGTTGGTGCCCTTGCGCGCCTTGGTCGCGGGCTTCTTGATGACCACGAACTTGGCGAAGCCCGGCACCAGGAACAGGCCGTTCTTCTTGAGCTCCTTGTGACCGACGTCGGTCAGCGTCTCCATGACGTTCTTGACGTCGCGCTTGGAAAGCTCGGTGGCGGTCGCAATCTTTTCGATCAACTGCGATTTGGACATTTGGGTTGGCATCGTGTCTCCTCTGATTCGTTGCCGGTTGCATATTAGACCAACCGGCGAAGGCCTATAGCCTTCTGCACAGTTTTGTCGCGGTTTTACGGGCTTTTTTGGCCCTCAGCGGCAAAAAACCCTGCTTTTTAGCGACTTCCGGAGCGGGAGAAGCCTCAGGCAGCGGATTTTACCTTGTTTCAAAGGCCCGCACGCAACCTTGCTAAAGCTGATTCGCCGCTTTCGACAAGCGACGAGGTGCCTCTTTGTGCGCGGAGGAGTGCGTTTCGCCCTAGAAAATAAGGCTAGATCGTCGCGTTGTGGCGTCTCGCCTGCTCCCTCACCTATTGCCACAGGGGCGCGGCGAGCTTCGCTCCCGCTAGATGCGCTCGATGATGATGGCCGGCGCCATGCCGCCGGCGGCGCACATGGTGACGAGACCACGCTTGAGGTCGCGCCGTTCGAGCTCGTCGAGCACGGTGCCGATCAGGATCGAGCCGGTGGCACCGATGGGATGGCCGAGCGCGATCGAGCCGCCGTTGACGTTGACCTTGGCGCGATCGAGCTTGAGGTCGCGGATGTATTTTTCCGCCACCACCGCGAACGCCTCGTTGATCTCGAACAGGTCGATGTCGTCGACGGTCAGCCCCGCCTTCGCCAGCACCTTGCGCGTCGCCGGCACCGGCGCGTTCAGCATCAGGGTCGGGGAGTCCCCCATGTTGGCCATCGCGACGACACGGGCGCGGGCTTTGAGGCCGTGCGCCCTGGCGTAGGCGGGCGAGGCCAAGAGGATCGCGGCGGCGCCGTCGACGACACCGGAGGAGTTGCCGGCGTGGTGCATGAAGTCGATCTCGAGATCAGGATATTTCTGCAGGATCAGGCCGCGATAGGTCGTGCCCTTGTCGTCGAGCGCATAGTCGGCAATCGCCGGAAAGGCCGGCTTCAGGCTGCCGAGGCCCTCCATCGTCGTCTGCGGCCGCGGATATTCCTCGTGGTCGAGCGCAAGGCTGCCGTCCTCGCGGTGAACCGGCACGAGGCTCTTGTTGAAGTGGCCGTTCGCGATTGCGTGCGCGGCGCGCTTCTGGCTCTCGAGCCCGAGCGCGTCGACGTCCCTTCGCGTGATGCCTTCGAGCGTCGCGATCGCATCCGCGCAGACGCCCTGATGCGATTGCGGATGCCGCGCGCGCAGGCGCAGATTGCCAGAGTCCATCATCATCGGGCCGCCGCCGCGGCGTCCTTCCATCGACATCATCTCGCAGCCGCCGGCGATGACGAGATCTTCCGCGCCCGCCATGATCGAGGATGCCGCCATGCTGACGCTGGTGATGCCGCTTCCGCAGAACCGGTCCAGCGTCACGGCGCTGGCGCGCACGTCATAGCCGGCATCGAGCGCCGACATCCGCCCGAGATCGCCGCTTTGGGTCGCGACCTGCGCGCTGCAGCCCCAGACGATGTCATCGACATCGGCGGTGTCGATGCCGGTGCGATCCGCAAGCGCGCGCAGCACGGTGGCACCGAGCTGCTGCGGATGAATGCCCGAAAGCGCGCCCTTGCCGGCCTTGCCGACGCCGCGCGGGGTCCGGCAGGCATCGATGATGAGTGCATCGGTCATTGGCGTTGTCCTCTTGTTGTGGATTGTTGAGAGGCGTTTTCAATCAGGGGGAGATGGGAGTCAATGCGCGGCATTCCTTCGCCTCTCCCCGCGTGCGGGGAGAGGTCGGATTTTACGCGCAGCGGAAAATTCGGGTGAGGGGGAGCTTCAAAAAGGACGGTGGCAGATGGACTCGCGGATAGAGCCCCTCACCCCTGCCCTCTCAGCGCGAGCGAAGCTCGTCGCGCCCCCGTGAGAACGGTGAGAGCAAGAAGAGCTACGCACCCGCCGCGTTCTTCGCGATCACGTTGCGATAGAAGCTGGCGCTGAGTTTCGGCGTGCGGACCTGGGTGTCGAAATTGACGTGGTACAGCCCGAAGCGCTTGTTGAGGCCGTACACCCACTCGAAATTGTCCATCAGGCTCCAGAGGAAATAGCCGCGGACCGGCACGCCCTCGGCGGTGGCGCGCTGGAGCTGGGCGAGATAGTTGCGCAGGTACATGATGCGGTCGGTGTCGTAGATCTTGCCGTCCGGCGTGACGACGTCATCGCCGGAGGCGCCGTTCTCGCTGATGTAGATCGCATCCGTCTTCCAGATCTTTGCCGCCAGCTTCGGCACCCAATAGAGCGTCTCCGGCCCGACGCGCAGCCAGTCCGAGTTCATGTGCGGGAACGATTTCGGGATCGGCAGCGGCATGAAGCCCGCGCCCTGGTCGGAGGCCACCACATAGTTCTGCGGCGCGTAGATGTTGAGGCCGAGGAAATCGACCGGCGAGGAGATGATCTTCAGCTCCGCATCGGTGTATTTCGGCGCGTTGGGGCCGGCGAATTTCAGGAAGGCGTCGGTGTAGCGGCCCGTCATGATGACGTTGAGATAGCCGGCATTCATCTCGCGCAGAGCGATCTCCGCGGCACGGACGTTCTCCGGCGTGTCGATCGCGGGCGCGCAGGCATCGATGTTCTCGGCCGGCCCCACTCGGGTGCCGCGGCGGCCATGGGCACGCACCGCCTGCACCGCGAGCCCGTGCGCGAGCGCGCTGTTGTGCCTGATCTGGTTGACCTCGGCCTGCGGCAGCGTCACGCCCGGCGCGTCGATGCCGATGCCGTAGCCGAAATACACGAAGCGGCCGCTCTCGTTCAGCGTGAACACGTTTTTGACACGGTCAGTCAGATGCTCGGCGACATAGGCGGCGTAGTCGCCGAAGATCTTGCAGGTTTCCGTCGAACGCCAGCCGCCGAAGCGATCCTGCAGCGATTGCGGCAGATCCCAGTGATACAGCGTCAGCCACGGCTCGATGCCGTTCTTCAAGAGCTCGTCGACGAGACGTTTGTAGAAGTCGAGCCCCTTCGGATTGGGCTTGCCGTCGCCGTCCGGAAACAGCCGCGGCCAGGCCACCGAGAAGCGGTAGGCCTTGCAGCCGAGCGCCTTGATGAGCGCGATATCCTCCTTGTAGCGGTTATAATGCTCATTGGCGCGGTCACCATTGGTGCCGTCCTCGATCTTGCCGGGGATGCGCACGAACTTGTCCCAGATCGAGGCCCCTCGCCCGTCCTCGTTGACCGCACCCTCGACCTGATAGGACGAGGTCGCCGTGCCCCAGACAAAGCCCGCCGGAAAACCGCTGCCGCCGCGCGGCGGCGATGCCGGCCTGGCCTCGACGAGATCAAGCGGACTTGTCACCCCGGCTGCGGACAACCCCGCGAGCTTCGCAAACCGGCGA
This sequence comes from Bradyrhizobium sp. CCBAU 65884, assembly GCF_028128835.1. Lineage (NCBI taxonomy): Bacteria > Pseudomonadati > Pseudomonadota > Alphaproteobacteria > Hyphomicrobiales > Nitrobacteraceae > Bradyrhizobium > Bradyrhizobium sp. CCBAU 65884. The sequence continues at coordinate 56,220 of NZ_LBJU01000129.1, forward strand.
CGCGAGACCTTGTCCGACATTGATGCTGCTCCGCTTCTCTTGGTTTTCGGCCCGGCACAATGAACAGTTCGAGGTCATTTGAGAAGCGCGTCCGGGAGGACCCAGATCCAGCAAACGTAGACGGTGCGGCAGGCACAATGCCGTCACTTTTCGGCGTCGGATGAATATTTTTCGGCTTCAGAGGGGCAGCTTTAGGGCCGACCTGCTCCGATTGCGCTGACCACGACCTGCATGAGCCACGTGATGCCGGCGTCTCTCAGCGCCGCCTTGGTTGCGATCGCCCGGATCGCATCCGGTTTACGCGCAAAAGGCAGCTCGACGAACACCAAGCCGAAACGGCCGGCGTGGTGCTCCACCAATCGGCGCGGCAATGCTGCGATCAGATCAGATCCTGAAAGCTGGACGAGCGCCATCATGAAATTCGGGACGGTCAAGGCGATGCGGCGCTCGAGGCCGCGCTTTGCCAACATCTGATCGACGAAACCGCGCGCTTCACCACTGAGAGACACCAGCAGATGCTGTGACTGCGAGAATGCAGCACGGGTGGGCGCTTTCGCGAGGGGATGTCCCTTGCGCATGGCCAGCACGAAATCCTCGTCGTAGAGCCTGCGCGCCTCGAATCGCGGCGATACCGTCGGCAGCGGCAGCATTGCGACGTCGAGCTCGCGTCTTTCGAGCATATCGAGGCTTTGGTGCCAGGGCTCCCCGATCGCGCCGCCGCGCGGCGCAGGCATCAGGTGGATCAGGGCGAGGTCGATATGGGGGGCCGCAGTCGCGATCGATCGCAGGAGCTGAACGGATGTCGAGACCAGGACGGCATCGGGGGCGCCAATCGTGAACCGGCGGCGGCTCTTCGCGGGGTCGAACGGTGCAGCCGAGCCGATCAGCTGTTCGATGCGCGCGATGATCTCGGTCACGGGCTCCTCGAGCTCCAAGGCCCGCGCCGTTGGAACGACGCCCTTCGGCGTCCGCAGAAACAGCGGATCGTTCAGCAAGAGGCGGAGCCGGCCAAGCGCATGGCTAACAGCCGACGGCGTCAGGCTCAGCCGGCCTGCAGCGCGCGCGACATGACGTTCTTCCAGAACCACACGGAAGAGCACGAGGAGATTCAGGTCGATCCTGGATAGATCAATTTGGTTCAGCATGATGCTGAAATCATATCGCTGGATTCATCAAGTTCAAGGTCTCATGGATGGGGGCATTCGTCGTTCGATCAGGAGAGGCGAGATGACCAAGAGACCGCCCGGTGTGAACAATTGGCCAGACCCGCAGGAGAAGATGTCGCGGCGCTCGATGATGGCCGCCACGGCTGCAATTCCGCTGTCCGTTCAGCTTTCGGCCGACGCGGCCGCCGGGAACGACGCCATAGCCAGCCTCATCGAACGTGCCCGCGCGAAAAATGCCGCGTTCATGCGTGGCGACATGGATCGCTGGCTCCAGCTCGTCCGCGTCGCGCCGGATTTCACGTTGATGCAGCCGTTCGGCGGGCCTGCCAGTCGCGGATTCGACGCCAGCCCCAAGCGCCTGGCCGACCTATCGCGATACTTCAGGGAAGGCGAAACCGAGCTCGAGGTCTTGCAAACCCATGCATCGGACGCGCTCGTCGTTCTCGCAATGATCGAACACCAGCGGGCCGAAGTGGGCGGTTTGCCGGCCCAAGACTGGTCGTTGCGCGTGACCGAGGTCTACCGCAAGGATGGCACGGATTGGCAACTCGTGCACCGTCATGCGGATCCCCTGGTCCGAAGCATCACCCTGCAACAAGCCGCGATACTCGCCCGGGGCTGGCCGGAGGACAAATGATGTCCCTCGCCTCGCTGGAGCAGCCGGTCAGCTGGCCCCTGACGTCACGCATCGCGATACGAAATTTTCAGCGCGAGCGCTTCGGCAGCTTTGGCAGCTTGTCGGGATTGAATGCCGGGAACTGCTCGGTTCGCTCACTTGCCTGCGGCTGCTGTTCGGTCAGAATGAGCGTGCCCTTGAGGATCATTCCCGGCACTTGTTGTGCCGTCGCGGTGTAAGTCGCGATCTTGCCGGGACAGTTTCCCTCGATATCCAGGGTGAGCTCGTCTTCCACGCCGAAGACCGTTGCACGTCCGTCGGTATGACGCTTCGTTGATACGGTGGCGGTGAAGCGATCTCCATCGACCTGGCACGAGCCATGATACGTCATCAGGCTGTCGCGGCCCCAGATCTGTCCGTCTGCGACATGGACGATCCCGGTCCCCTGGTCGAGCGGCGTCTTGTACCACGCCGCATATGTCCCGTCCTTCAACATGGGAGCAGTCTCCCTGGCATTCCCGCACAACAATCCGCATGATAGCGCTAAGAAACCGTTAATCACGCGGCCCGTGCCAATCCGGCCTTTCCTTGCGCAGCTCGGCTTCAAGCTCCTCGACGATGCCGTGAAGCAGGCACGCGGCAAGTGGATCCGTCACCTCCCGTTCCAAGCGCCGATAACGCGCGATCTGGCATTCCTGCTCTCTCAACTGGTGCTCTGTCATCAGACGGGCCCTCCAGTGAATCGACGCGCAGACAGCCGAGCAGTTTCGTTAAAATTTTCGGATCATTTGCCATGGTTTCTGAACGGTAAAGGACAATCGGGCGGTCTGTCCGCGCAGGTGGAGAGAAAGCCCGGTCATGCACCCTTCCGCGCTCGACCTTCCATCGCGCGACTGACGAGTCTGTCGGAGGCCCCCATCAGCGCGGCCGCATAGGACGGCTCCGTGGACGACGGGCTCGCCAGGATCGCCTCCGCCTTGTTATTGAACATCGCACCGCTGCGGCCGTTGAGATCGCGCGACACCAGGAGCGGAACCAACCGCTCGGCATAAGCATCCGGCTCGACCATCATGAAGCTGGTCAGCCATTCCACGACGGCGAACAGCGCGCGCGACCCGAGCAGGTTGGCGCGGATGTTGGTCTTGACGAAACCGGGGTTGAGGCCGAACACGTCGACGTCGGGAAAGCGGCTGGCCGCCTCGATGACGAGCACTTCGTTTCCGGCCACGGTGTTCGAATGTGCGGCGAACCGCTTGTAGCTTCGTTCCGAGTTCAGGTCGTCGACATTCGCCCTCTGCTCCGTCCCCGGAAATCCCATGACGAACATGCGGGGCCTCAGGTCGGCCCGGGCGCGGTCCTTGCCAAGTCGCGGAGCAATCTCGTTGAGGATGACGCGGCGGCTCAGATAGCTGACGGCAAGGTCGCGCTCGATGCCTTCGCCCGTCACCTCGCGTTTGGGGCCTGCCATGATGCCGGTCGTGAAGACAACGATGTCCATCTTGCCGGCGGGCAGCGCGCTGCCGATGCGGCGCGCATCCCGCATCGAGCTCAGATCTGCCTTCATGAACGTGATGCGCGGCATATCCTGGTCGCGGAAGGTCTGACCGACGACCAGGACATTCGCGCCCCTGGCTGCGAGTTGATGGCTGAATGCCCGACCGATCCCGCCGGTGCCGCCGATCACCGCGACATTCAGTCCATCGAGCCGGAGGCTTTCGAGCGACGGTAGAGTCACGTTCAGGCTCTTTTCCAGTTCCACGCGTTTCACTTCAGCTGCCTTCCGCAAGCATTGATGAAAATGAGCGCTCTGCGCCGCGGTCGCAGCACAGAGCCGATGAATGTGATGACCGCCCGTCCTCAGACGGCGGCAGCCGCGTCCCATGCGGGATAGTCGGTGTACCCGCTTGCATCACCGCCGAAGAACGTCCTGCGGTCGGCCTCGTTCAGCGGCGCACCGGATTTCAGGCGGGTCGGAAAATCGGGATTCGCCAGGATCATCTGGCCGTATGCTTCCAGATCGGCCAGCCCCGAGGCGACGTCGGAACCGATACGATCGCGCGGACGGCCCGGCCTGTTCACGATCAGCTTGCCGCGCCACAGTCTGCGGAGGTCGGCGAGCAGGTGATCGTCGCCCTGATGCATGATGTGAAGGTAGGCGAGCGAAAGCTTGTCGAGCTCAGCGACCAGATGGCGATAGAGGTCCGGTCCTTCGGCGCCTTCGTCGATGCCCCACATCGTGATGCCTGGAGACAGGCGGATCGCCGTCTTGTCCGCGCCGATCTCCGCGGCGATGGCCGCCGCAACCTCGACGGCGAAGCGCGCGCGATTTTCGATCGAGCCGCCAGAGGCGTCGGTCCGGGTGTTCGCGCTCGGCGCAATGAACTGCTGGACCAGATAGCCGTTCGCGCCATGGATCTCGACGCCGTCCGCGCCCGCCGCGATGGCGTGACGCGCGGCATCGCGGAAGTCGCCGACGGTCCGGCGCACTTCGTCGATCGCGAGCGACCGGGGCTGCGGGATATCCTGCATGCCCTTCGGCGTGAACATCGGCGTATCGGGCGCGATCGCGGACGGGGCCACGCCCGACCGGTGATGCGGCGTGTTGTCGGGATGCGACATGCGTCCGGCATGCATGAGCTGGATGAAGATATGGCCCCCCTTGGCGTGCACGGCGTCGGTGACCTTGCGCCAACCGGCGACATGCGCGGGCGTGTAGATGCCCGGCGTGGTCATGTAGCCCTGCCCGTCATCGGACGGCTGGGTGCCCTCGGTGACGATCAGTCCGACGCCGGCGCGCTGCGCGTAATATTCGGCGGCGAGGCCGCCGGGAACGCCGCTGGCATCGGCGCGCGAGCGCGTCATGGGCGCCATAACCAGGCGGTTCGGAAGTTCAAGTCCGCCGACGCGGATGGGACTGAAGAGCGAATTCACGGCGAGCTCCTTCTCGATGATGCAGAGAAGGGAGATGGAGCTTCCAGCCAATGGAATAAATGCCGTATAATGGAACAGATTGATCCACATATGGGATAATCCGATGGAGCTGTTGAACGACATGGCGCTCTTCGTCGAGGTCGTGAAGGCCAGGAGCTTCCGGGGCGCCGCGGCGATCCTCGACATGCCCAACTCCACCCTGTCGCGACGGATCGGCCTCCTGGAGAAGGAAATCGGGCTTCGCCTGCTGAACCGGACGACGCGCAGGATCGAATTGACCGAAGCCGGCCAGCTTTATTTCGAGCGCTGCAAGCGCATCGTCGACGAAGCGCGCCTGGCGCACGAGCAACTCGGCGAGATGCTGGCGCGGCCGAGCGGACTGCTGCGCGTCTCACTGCCGGTGGATTTCGCCAACACCTATCTGGCGCCGTTGATCACCGAATTCGCACGGCAATATCCCGGCATCGATTTCGAGTTCGACCTGACGCCGCGGCGCGTCGATCTGGTCTCCGAGCCCTACGACCTGGCGATCCGAGTCGGAGAATCCGAGGCCTCCCATATGATCGCGCGGCCGCTCGCTCGCCTGCACGGCCATCTCTACGCCTCGCCGCGCTATCTCGAAGAGAACGGCGAGCCGGACGAACCGGCGGACCTCGCGCACCATCAATGTCTCTGCCAGACCAGGGTGGGCAGCTGGACGCTGCAAAACGGAACGCAAACGGTCGAAGCCAGCGTCAGCGGCCGTTTCCACCTCAACAGCATCGGCATGCTCCGCCGCCTGGCGACGCTCGACATGGGCATCACGTTCATGCCGCAAGAGATCGTTGCCGATGAAGTCGCAGCCGGCCGACTACGCCGTATCATGCCGCAATGGCAGGGCTTGCCGATGACCATCTACGCGGTCACCGAAACCCGGCTGCTCCCCGCCAAGACGCAACGCTTCATCGAATTCCTGAGAGAACGGCTGAGCCGGGACTAAGATCCGGTTCGCGCCAACTCCCGGTTTGTAAGTCGCAGGGCGCGGCCTGCAAGCTGTCGGCGCTTCCCAAGCCGAAGGATTGGCAGCGAAAACGGCTTGCCTTTAAGAGACCAGACGAAGCCAGACGTCTCTGCTTGCCAGCGTGCCATTCGGCGTGGCGATTTCCATGTCCACGACGTGCAGGGAGCCGGGCTCGTCTGCGTAGATGTACCTGAGGTGCCACATGAGACCGAGGTCCGGTGAAATGACAAAATCGTCCAATCCGTCGGTGATATCTCGAACGGCCTCGCGATGCGTCAATGGCGCAGAAAACATCGCATCGATCAGGTCGGCCAGGCTCATGCCCTCGATGAGCATGAGGCGGGCGACCTCATCTCCGTAAACATGTCGGAGCGCTGAAACGATAGCAGCGACGGCACCCGGATTTTTCAACGACACGGCAAAGCGAGCCTCCGGGCGCATGATGCCGGAGGCAGGACATTCTACGCAAGCCGTCCGCCCGAGGCGGCGGGGAACTCCCTGCCCCGGCGCGGCCGGCTGCGCCTTCGCGCCTAGAACGTCACCCGCATGCCCGCATAGAACGCGCGTGGCCTCGCCGGGCTCAGCGAGCGCGGATCGGTGAAGTCGTTGCCGCCGTTGGTGAAGTTGGGCAAGGCTCCCGTGTCGAAGAACTGGCCGTAGGTCGCGTAGCGCTTGTCGAAGATGTTGTCGACCTTGCCATAAAGCTGGATGTTCTTCGCCACCTGGTAGGAGGTGTGGAGATTGAACACGGTATAGGACGGCAGTTTCGCGAACTGGTTCGACTCGTCGCCGACCAAGTACTGGCTGGAGACGAACAGCGCGTTGCCGCCGACCTTCCAGACGTCGGTCACGGCATAGTCGATGCCGACCTTCATGCGGTGGCGCGGGATGGCGGGGAGCTGGTTGCCGGGCCTGACCTGGATGGTCTCGCTGGCCGGGTCGGCGAACGGGCTTTCGGAGCCGAGTTCCAGCGGATCGAGGAAGCGCGCGTCGACGAAGGCGTAGCTTGCCTGGAACTGGAGCGTCGGCGATTTGATGTTGACCTCGGCCTCGAGGCCCTGCCGGCGGGTCCGGCCGACATTGGAGAAATAGCCGAAGCCGGTCCGTCCGACCACGGGCACCGCGACGATGTCGTCATAATTGGTGGCGCGGAAGCCGCCGATCTTCCAGCCGAGGGTGCCGATGTTCAGCTCCTTGGTGCCGCGCAGGCCTGCCTCCACGGTCTTGGACACGACCTGCTTGAGCGGCGGATCGGAAACCAGAAACGCCGCGATGAGACAGGGGCGGGCTGGATCGGAGCAGCCGAGTTCGAGCGGCGTCGGCACGCGGTTGGCCTCGGAATAGCCGGCATAGGCAGTCAGCCCCGGCGTGATCTTGTAGGTGCCGCCGATCACCGGGTTGAAGCGGGTGAAGGTATGATCGCCGTTGAGATCAGTCCCGAGCTGATCCTCCAGGCTGATGCGCGCCACGTTGAAGCGGCCGCCGCCGGTGACGGCGAAGGCATCCGTGACGTTGAACGTGTCCATCGCATACAGGCCGTTATATTGGTTGACGGTCCGCAGCGAGACGGGACCGGCAATTGTTTCCGGCTGACCGGTCGGCCCCAGGAAGAGGCCGCTACCGCTGACGACGTAGTTTTCTCCGATCGAGCCGATCTCGGCGGTGGCGTTGTAGCGCGTGACGCTGGCGTCATAGGTCGTGCCCATCACGAAGCGGTTGTCGTGCCCGAACAGTTGATCGGTGTTGGTGGCCTGCCCTGATACGCCGAAGGTGGTCGAACGGATCGTGCTCCGGTCGATCTCGCCGAGGATGGTTCCGAGCGGATAGGGATTGACGAGCTGCGCGCCATTGGTGCCGTTGGCCGGCGTCGCATCGTCACCGAAGCACAACAGGCCCAGAACGGCGCATTCCTGCACATCGGTCGGATTGCCGTCGACGAGCTTCTGCTCGTACCTGCGCACATGCGCGGTGCCTTCGAGCGTCCAGGTCGGCGTCGGATCGGCCTTTCCGGTCAGGTTGAGATAGCCGACGCGGTTGGAGGTGGTCTGCGGCGTGGTGTAGGTCGCGCCCCAATATTTGTCGAGCAGCTCGGCCGGAACGGTGGCGCTGGCGCCGAAATCGTTCTTGGCGACGCCCATATTGGCGTGGAATTCGCTGTCGCCGGCCTTGTAGCCGACATCGCCGTAGAAACGCCGCACCGTTGATTGCGAGAAATTGCGGAAGCCATTGTCGCGCAGGCCTTCGAGCGCGGCATAGACGCCGTAGTTCTTGTCGACCTGCTTGCCCCATTGCGCCGAGCCCTGGACGCGGCCGAACGAGCCGCCCATGACGTCGATCTCGGCGCCCTGATAGGTGAAGCCGTCCTTCATTTGCAGGTTGATGGCGCCGCCGAGCGCGTTGAGGCCGAAGGCGGGATTGTTGGTCACCAGCGTCACCGACCTGATCGCGGCGGTGGGGATCAGGTCCCAATTGACCGCGTCCGAGAAGGCCTCGTTGATGCGGACGCCGTTCTGATACACCGCAAGGCCTTGCGGCGTGCCGGTCACGGGCGAAGCGACAAAGCCACGGAATTCGACATCCGGCTGGAACGGATTGCCGGTGACCTCGGTGATGTTGACGCCGGCGATGTTGTCGCGCAGCGCGTCGGTGACGTTCAGCGAACCGGTGCGCTTGATCTGGCTGGCATCGACGGCGTTGATCGCCGACGGGACCTTGTCGACATCGAGGCCTCTGCCGATGCCCGGCGAGGTCGGGTAGACATAAAGCCGTGTCTTCGACGCGGCGGACGACGCTGCCCCGATGCGCGCGACGGGTCGCGTCGGCGCGGTACGCCTCGCCACCGACGGCGGCGGTGCCGCCACTTCGACCGGCGGCAGATTCTGGACGTTGGTCTCCTCGTCTTGCGCGGCCCCGGCGGGGCCCGCCAAAACCACCCCGGACACCAGACCGGTCGACACCGAGGCCATCAACAAACGACGCTTGAACGAAAGAACCTTGCCCATCCCCGCCTTCCCATCCGTGACCACCGGCTGTTTTGATTTTCGCCGATTGGTTGAGACGAAGTGTAATCGGCGGCCGGTCGCGCGCCAGCCACAAAAGATCGGGCGCTATCCGCTCCCGTTTTCCCGACCAAATCGGGAATTTTTCCCGATCACCTCGGGAGAGCGATCAGGCGGCCGCGGTCGGAACCAGCGCTTCCACGGTCAAACCGCTATCGCCGGAGACGACGTTGAGCGTGCCGCCCAGCGCCAGAATCCGCTCACGCATGCCGACGAGGCCGAAGCCGAGCTTCTGGCCCGGCTCCATGCCGCGGCCATTGTCGCTGACCCGCACCCGCGCGCAGCAGCGGCCGTCCTGCGCCATCTGCTGCGCCGGCTCGATGACGACATTGACCGAGGTCGCGCCGGCGTGGCGGAACACGTTGGTGAGCGCCTCCTGCACGATGCGATAGATGGTGAGATCGGCGGTCTCGCCGGTGACCCCGAGCGACGGCGAGATCACGGTCTCGATCGCGACATCCGGATGCGACTCCCGCCACAGCCGCGACAGCGATTCGAGCGCCTGGCGCAGCCCGAGCTCGGCAAGGCCGACGGGGCGGAGGCGCTCCAGCACGCGGCGGTTGAACTGCTGCAGCGCGTTGATCTGCTCCAGCATGGCGCTGCCATGTTTTCGCACCGCCTCCGCATTCGGGACGCGTCCATCCGCCTGCTTCGCCAGGGCGCCGGCATGCGCCCGCAGCGAGAACAGATACGGCCCGAACTCGTCGTGGAGCTCGCGCGCGATCTCCTTGCGCTCGATGTCCTGGAGCGACACCGCCCGCTCGGCGAGGCGCCGCTTGTCCTCGACCGCCTCACCGAGGGTTGCGGCAAGGTGGTTGAGCTTGGTGCAGATTGCGGCGAGCTCCGGCGCGCCGCCCGGTGCGACGCGCGCCTCGTAATGTCCGCCTTCGAGCTTCCCCATTGCCTCCGCCAGAGACTGGAGCGGGGCCAGCGCCCGGCCGACCACTTTCATCATCAGGAAAAACAGCGCCAGCGCGATCGCCGTGCCGACCTCGAGCTGGGTCACGATGCCGTCCCAGATCTCCGCGATTTCGTCATCGGGATGCGAGGTGATCAGGAGCGATCCGGGCTTGCCATGGATCGAGACCGGCACGCTCACCGCGGTCTGCTCGGGATGGACCAGGCTGACGAACCAGGCCGGCGGCCCGCGCATGTCGGCGTCAGTGTCAAGCCGGGGCGGCGTCTGCGCATTGCCGCCGGTGTCCCGAAGCGTGATGCTGACATGGCGCAGACGGCTGAGATCGCGCGCGATCTGGTTCAGCCTGGCATCCGGATCTGGCGCCTCGTTGAGATCGGCCACGATCATCTCGATGAATTCGCGCGCGAGCCGGATCACGCTCTGGTCCTCGGCCTGCACGCGGGGACCTGCCTCGGCGACCTGGCGGCCGATATTCACGGCGAGCCCCAGCGCCAGCAGCAGCGCCAGCAAGAGGTTGATGCGCCCGCGCAAGGATAGATTTTGCCACATTGGTGTCGCCCGTGCCTCGCGAAGCCTTGCCCGCCGCTGTCCGATGACGTTGACAGCGGCGAAGCGGCGGATATCTAATCGGAAGCGTACAGCAATCCCGGCCGGGCGCGAAACAGGCCGACGCTGTCACAAGGAAACGCCTATGCGCATTCTGATCGTCGACGATCATCCCATTGTCGCCTCCGGCTGCCGTGCCGTGCTGGCCGACGAGGGTGAGATCGAGATTTTGGAGGCCGCCGACGCCGAGGACGGCGAGTGCGTCTTCATCGTCGAACGCCCCGACCTCTGCATCATCGACATCAATTTGCCGACCGTCTCCGGCTTCGAGCTCGCGCGCCGCATCCTCGAGCGCGCGCCCGAGGCCCGCATCATCATGTTCAGCATGAACGACGACCCGGCCTTTGCCGCGCGCGCGATCGAGTGCGGCGCCAAGGGCTACGTCTCCAAGACCGGCGACCCCGACGACCTCGTCGAGGCGATCCGCGCCGTCGGCGGCGGCGGCACCTACCTGCCGAGCGCGATCGCGCGCAGCATCGCCTTTGCGGGGCCGACGCTGGCGCAAAGCCCGCTGTCCAAGCTGAATGCGCGCGAGATGGAGATCCTGCGGCTGCTCAGCGCCGGCAAGAGCCTGTCCGAGATCGCCTGGCTGGTGCAATCGTCCTACAAGACGGTCGCCAACACCTCGTCCATCATGCGCCAGAAGCTCGGGGTGAAGACCTCGGTCGAGCTGGTGCGGCTGGCGATCGACAGCGGTGTTGCCTGACGCAGGCAGCTGCCACAAATTCGGTCACACAAGCGTTGCAATATTGATGTGGTGAGATGCCACGGAGTGAAGGCATGACGATTCAGACTGTCTCGACCAACAAATCCTACGGCGGCGTGCAGGGCGTGTATCGCCATGCCAGCCAGGCGACCGGAACCGACATGGTGTTCTCGGTCTATGTTCCCCCGCATGCCGACGGCGCCAAGCTGCCCGTGGTCTGGTATCTGTCCGGGCTCACCTGCACCCATGCCAACGTCACCGAGAAGGGTGAATTCCGCAAAGCCTGCGCCGAGCTCGGCCTGATCTTCGTCGCGCCCGACACCTCACCGCGCGGCGCCGACGTGCCGGGCGACGCCAACAATGCCTATGATTTCGGCTTAGGGGCCGGCTTCTATGTCGACGCCACGCAGGAGCCGTTCGCGCGCAACTATCGGATGTGGAGCTATGTCACGGACGAATTGCCCAAGCTCATCGCGGGAAATTTTCCCGTCGACGCCAAACGGCAATCGATCATGGGCCATTCGATGGGCGGCCACGGCGCGCTGACGGTGGCGCTGCGCAACCCGCACCGCTATCGCGCCGCGAGCGCCTTCGCGCCGATCGTGGCGCCCTCGCTCGTGCCCTGGGGCACCAAGGCGCTGACCGGCTATCTCGGGCCGAACAAGGACGCCTGGCGCGGCCACGACACGGTGGCGCTGATCGAGGATGGCGCGAAGTTTTCGGGCTTCCTGGTCGACGTCGGCGAGGCCGACAATTTCCTCAAAGAACAGCTGAAGCCCGAGCTGCTCGAAGCCGCCTGCAGCAAGGCGGGCATCCCGCTGACGCTGCGGCGTCAGGCGGGCTACGACCACAGCTATTACTTCATCTCGACCTTCATGGGCGATCATCTGCACTGGCATGCGGAGAAGCTGAAGGGGTGACGTCTTTCTTCCTTCCCCCCTTGCGATGAGGGGTATCTCTCCGCGAGCGCAGTATCGTAGGGTGGGCAAAGCGAAGCGTGCCCACGATTTCTCTCGAATCATTGATTGATCGTGGGCACGGCGCAAGTGCGCCTTTGCCCACCCTACGATTCTGGAGGGTAAAGAGCGCCCCTACTCCCGCTTGCCGTAATTCGGCGCCAATAGCCGGTTGCGGATCAGGTAGCTCATCGTGCGGGTCCAGGCTTCATCCGTGTTGCCGCGCATGTCGGCGCTCGCGGCGGCGATCATGTTGCCGGTCTTCACGTCGCGCAAATAGATGTTGAGATTGATGATCAGGTTCGAGACCTTCTGCACCATGCCGGTGATCTCGAGGTCAGCGCCCAATTCGCCCGCGAGCTTGAGATCGCAGCCGCCGCAGGCCTGTAAGTTGGCGTGACGGGCGGCATCCCTGACCGGCGCGATGTCGAGCACCTGGAACCTGCCGGACTCCGTCAATTCCTTGCGCAGCTGCTCGCTGATGAGCACGAGCCGCGCCTCTTCGGGCCTGGAGCCGTAGAACTCCCCGGGCAGGCTGGTGTCGATCAGCTCGAAATCGAACACGGCAAGCTTCGGTGGATCGGCGCGCGCGAGCGAAGGCGTCAACAGCAAAGCGGCGATCATCATCAATGCTCGCATGATCGTGATTCCAGGCCTCGCACGCGCGGGGACGAAATGCGGGGTTGCATGCCCTGACAAATTGGTCATGCTTGAAGCAGAGACAATTCTCTACCGGCGGTCAAGCGGGGGAGAACGCTTGGAGGAAACATGATCCGATGGTTGGCCGGCCTGATTGGCTTAGGTCTTGCTGCGACGAGCGCGCTCGCGGCGGAGCCTGCCCTGATCGGCGTCGGCTATCTCGGCGTCGCCGGCACCAGATCCACACTGTCGCTGGTCGAGCAGCCCGCGGAGAATGACGGCGTCGCCGGCGCGCGGCTCGCGATCGAGGACAACAATACCACCGGCAAATTCCTGGGCCAGCGGTTCGCGCTGGAAGAGCGCCGCATCAAGGAAGGCGAGGACGTCGTCCAGGCCGCGAGCGCGCTCGCGGAGAAGAACGGCTTCATCATCGCCGACCTGCCCGCCGATGCGCTGCTGAAAGTCTCGGACACCTTGCGCGACCGCGGCACGCTGCTGTTCAACGCGGGGGCGATCGACGAGCGGCTGCGCGAGGCCGATTGCCGCGCCAACGTGATCCACACCGCACCGACGCGCGCAATGCTGGCGGATGCGCTCGGGCAATATCTGGTTTGGAAAAAGTGGTCGCGCTGGCTGCTCGTGGTCGGCTCGCATGATGAAGATAAGCTGTTCGCCGATGCACTCCGGCGCACCGCCACGCGGTTCGGCGCCAAGATCGTTCAGGAGAAGACGTTCGAGGACAAGGGCGGCGCGCGCCGCACCGATAGCGGCGTGACGCTGATCCAGCGCCAGATGCCGGTGTTCACGCAAGGCGCGCCTGCTTACGACGTACTGGTCGCCGCCGACGAGAGCGAGGTGTTCGGCGCGTATTTGCCCTATCGCACCTGGGATCCCCGCCCCGTTGCGGGCTCGGCTGGCCTGGTGCCGCGCAGCTGGGACGCATCGCAGGACCAGTGGGGCGCGATCCAGATGCAGAACCGCTTCGTCAAGCTGAACGCGCGGCGCATGACCGCGCTCGACATGCAGGCCTGGACCGCGGCCCGCATGGTCGGCGAAGCCACCTCGCGCACCAATTCCGGCGACGTCAAGAAGGTGACTGATTTCATCAAGGGCCCGGATTTTTCGGTCGCCGCCTTCAAGGGCACGCGGCTGACCTTGCGTGACTGGAATCTGCAGTTGCGCCAGCCGATCCTGCTGGTCGACGGCCGCATGGTAGTATCGGTGTCGCCGCAGGAGGGTTTCCTGCACCAGGTCTCCGAGCTCGACACGCTCGGCTACGATCGTCCGGAGAGCAAATGCAAGCTGAAGTGAGGATGCAGATGTTGCGCATGTGGCGTGTGGGGCTCCTGTCCGGACTGGCGCTGGCGGCGGCACCTGCGCATGCGTTCATCGCCTATGTCTCGAACGAGAAGAGCAATACGGTCACGGTGATCGACACCGAGAGCTGGACCGTGACCAAGACCATCAAGGTCGGCCAGCGCCCGCGCGGCATCGATTTCACGCGCGACGGCAAATTCGTGATGGTCGCGGTCGGCGACGACGACACCATCCAGGTGATCGACGCCAAGACGCAAGCCGTGGTGGACAGCCTGCCCTCCGGACCCGATCCGGAATTGTTCGCGCAGGATGCCGCCGGCAAGATCCTCTACGTCGCCAACGAGAACGACAATACGGTGACCGTGATCGACCTCGAGAAGCGCGCCAGGCTCGGCGACATCCAGGTCGGCGTCGAGCCCGAGGGCATGACCATCAGTCCCGACGGCAAGACGCTGATCAACACGTCGGAAACGACCAACATGGCGCATTTCATCGACACGGCGTCGCGCCAGATCGTCGCCAACGTGCTGGTCGATGCGCGGCCGCGCTTTGCCGAGTTCAAGCACGATGCTTCCGAAGTGTGGGTCTCCTCCGAGATCGGCGGCACCGTCTCGGTGATCGACCCGAAGAAGCACGAGGTGATCGGCAAGGTCAATTTCGAGATCCCGGGCCTGAGGAAAGAGGCGATCCAGCCGGTCGGCATCGGCATGACCAAGGACGACAAGACCGCCTTCATCGCGCTCGGCCCCGCCAACCGCATCGCCGTGGTCGACGTCGCCTCGCGCAAGGTGACGAAATACCTGTTGGTCGGGCAGCGGGTCTGGCACATGGCGTTCACGCCCGACGAAAAATATCTGCTCACCACCAACGGCGTGTCGAACGACGTTTCCGTCATCGACGTCGCCGCGCAAAAGGTGATCAAGACGATTCAGGTGGGCGAACTGCCCTGGGGCATCACGATCGCGCCATGACCAGCCCCGCTCCGATTCCCGGGCCACAGGAGGCGCCGAAGCCAGAAGCGGCGGCGGTGCCGGCGCTGTCGATCGACGGCGTCAGTCATGCCTATGGGCAGCGGCGTGCGTTGATCAACGTCTCCTTCAACGTGCAGCCGGCGAGCTTTACCGCCCTGCTCGGCCTCAACGGCGCCGGCAAGAGCACGCTGTTCTCGCTGATCACGCGCCTGTTCGGCATCCAGAGCGGCCGGGTCGGCATTTTCGGCCACGACATCAGCAAGAGCCCCGGCGAGGCGCTGCGGCTGCTCGGCGTCGTGTTCCAGCCACGTACGCTCGATCTCGACCTGTCGCTGACCCAGAACCTGCTCTATCACGCAGCCCTCCACGGCATCAGCCGGAGCGAGGCCGCCGCACGCAGCGCCGAGCTGCTCGGCCGCATCGGGCTCGCTGACCGCGCCGGCAGCAAGGTGCGCGATCTCTCCGGTGGCCAGATGCGGCGGCTGGAGATCGCGCGGGCGCTGCTGCACCGGCCGCGGCTGCTGTTGCTGGACGAGCCGACCGTCGGCCTGGATGTCAAGGCGCGCGCCGACATCATCAGCCAGGTCCGCCAGCTCGTGACGGAGCAAGGCATCGGCGTGCTCTGGGCCACGCATCTGTTCGACGAGATCATGCCGAGTGACGACCTCGTGGTGCTGCACCAGGGCAAGGTGCTGGCGCAGGGGTCGATGAGCCGCGTCGTCACCGAGGCCGGCGCGCAGGACGTCAACACCGCCTTCATGCGCCTGACCGGTGCGCAAACCATGCCGGGAGGCGGCGCATGAGCAGCATCACCACGCGCGAGGTGCCGCGCGGCTTCTCGGTCCAGGAGTACCTCACCTGCCTTACCGGCATCGTCTGGCGCGAGGGGTTGCGCTTCCTGCATCAGCGCGAACGCTTCGTCTCGGCGCTGGTGCGGCCCCTGGTGTGGCTGTTCATCTTCGCCGCCGGCTTCCGTCAGGTGCTCGGCATCTCCATCATCCCGCCCTACGAGACCTACATCCTCTACGAGGTCTATATCGCGCCCGGGCTGATGGCGATGATCCAGCTCTTCAACGGCATGCAATCCTCGCTCTCGATGGTCTACGACCGCGAGATGGGCAACATGCGCACGCTGCTGGTGAGCCCGCTGCCGCGCGGGTTCCTGCTGTTCTGCAAGCTGCTGGCGGGCACGGCGGTGTCGCTGCTCCAGGTCTATGCGTTCCTGCTGATCGCCTGGTTCTGGGACATCACCCCGCCGTCGTCAGGCTATCTCACCGTGCTGCCGGCGCTGATCCTGTCCGGGCTGATGCTCGGCTCGCTCGGCATGCTGATCTCCTCCGGCATCAAGCAACTCGAGAACTTCGCAGGCGTCATGAACTTCGTCATTTTCCCGATGTTCTTCGCCTCGTCCGCGCTCTACCCGCTGTGGCGGGTGCAGGAGGGCAGCCCCTATCTGTACTACCTCTGCGAGGCCAATCCGTTCACCCATGCGGTCGAGCTGATCCGTTTTGCGCTCTACGGGCAAATCAACTGGATCTCGCTGGCAGTGGTCGCGGCTTGCACAATCGTCTTCATGATCGGCGCGATTCTGGCCTATGATCCCTCGCGTGGGCTGGCGCGACGGGGGCCCGCAGGAGGCGAAGGATGAAGGTTCTGGCGATGGCTGTTGTGGCGCTGGCGCTGTCGGGCACGGCCGCGCGCGCGGCCGATCCACGCTATCCCGACTGGCCCTGCACCCAAGCCAAGGTGCCGGAGATTTCGCTTGCCGCCGTCTGGGCCGGCCCGGCGCTCGACGACGTCCAGAACACATGGAAAGACGACGCCAAGGTCAGCGCACTGGTCGCAAAACTATCGGCGCGCAAGACGCTGCTCGATGAAGCCGAAAAGTCCGTGAAGGAATTTCTGGCCGCCTCCGCCACTGACAAGACCGCAAAGGCAAAGCTCCTGTTCGCCGGCCTGTTCGACACGCTCAATGCCCAGCGCTCCCAGGTGATGGCCGGGCTCGAACGCGTCAGCCGCAAGCAGCGCGAGGCCGCCGACAAGATTCGCGAGGAGGCGATCGCCCTTCAGGCGCTGCAGGGCGCGACGCCGCGCGACGAGGCCAAGGTCGAAACGCTCAGCAACGAACTGATCTGGAAGACCCGCATTTTCGAGGACCGCAACAAGGTCGTGCGATTCGTCTGCGAGGTTCCCACCACGATCGACCAGCGCCTGTTCGCACTTGGCCGCGTGATCCAGCAGGAAATGGAATAGCGCCCGCCTCGCTGGAGGCCACGACAAGGTTCCCGGATCGGCCCGGTTAACCTTTGCCCGGCTATCTGCCGGAACCAAATCGATCTAGGATGGCTTGTCGAAGTGAACTCCAAGACGTCGGGAGGCCTCGATGGGAACCACCAGATTCATCTTTGCGGGCGCTGCGGCCCTCAGCATGCTTGCAACCAGCGCTCTTGCCGACGACATGACCGGAATGGTCATGCGGATCGATCGGCTCAACGGCACGATCTCGATCCAGCAGACGCAGAAGGGCACCGTCGGTGGTAGCGCTGGCGGCGCCGGCGCGCTCCAGGAGTACAAAACCAAGGACGCCGCGATGCTAGAGGCCGTTCATGCCGGCGACAGGGTGAACTATTCTGCGACCGACAACAACGGCACGGGCACGCTGACGAAGCTGCAGAAGCAGTAGGCGCTTGCTTCGCCTCTCCCCTTTCGCACCGCCGTCGTGGCCGGGCTTGTCCCGGCCATCCACGCTTGGCCACGCAGCGTGAAGAACGTGGATGCCCGGGACAAGCCCGGGCATGACGACGTCTACTGCTCGGGCCGCGGCTCCGGCTGCACCTCCTCTGTCGGAAGCTTGGCGCGCTCCCAGCCGTCGGTGCCGTCGGGGTACCAGGCGATGTTGGAATAGCCATACGCCAGCGCGCGCTTGGCGGCGTTCCAGGACATCCAGCAATCGGCGAGGCAATAGATCACCAGCAGCGCGGCCTTGTCGCCACGCGAGGCCTGTGCGAGGCCGCGCTGGAGATAATCGTCCATGGCCGGCGGCAAACTGCCGTAGCCGGTATCCGGCAGCCAGATGCTGCCCGGAATGTTCTTGCGCGGCGCATCACGCCATACCGTGCCTGCGGGAAGGTTCTTCGGCTTCGGCGGGCGCGGCAGCACGTCGACGAACGCGCCGCTCCTGGCGCGCCAGATCGCTTCGGCTTCCACCGTGTTGAGTACGCGCGCGCCCGCAAGCGTCGCCGGCACCGGTGCGCGATAATTGTCGGCGCGATAACCCTCGGGCTCGAACGGCTCCTGCTGCTGCGCGGATGCCGGCACCGCCAACGCGGCAACGACGAGCGCAGCGGCAAGAGGCCGCCTCATTGCGACTTCTTGGCCGTCTCCGCGCTGAGCGGCCGATTGCTCTCGTCGAGCAGCGGTATACCGAAGTCGACCAGGATCTTGTTGATCTCGCCCTGGTTCTCCTGGATCAGCTTGTTGAGCTGTCGCTTCCAGTTCTGGTCGGCGGGACGCACGCCCATGCCGATGCGATAGACCAGCTTCGGCCCCGTGGTTTCCTTCACCAGCGGCGTGACGTGAAGCGAGCCGATCTTCTTCGCATAATAGCCGGCCATGGGTCCCCACAGCACCCCGGCGTCGATCTTGCCGGCGGCGAGGTCGTCGATCATCGCCTGCGCCGAATTGTCGTAGCGCGTGTCGATCATCAGCGGATAGGGTTTTGCATCGCTCATCAGGCCGGCAATGGCCATGTTGGTCGCCGGCGGCGTTCCGGCGACGATGCCGACATGCTTGCCCTTCAGCTTCGGGTCCTCGAGCGTATCGACCTCCTCGAGCCCGCTGCCGGCCTTGGCGACCAGCGCGTACGACGTGCGGTAATAGGGATTGGTGCCCTGCACGACGTCATCGCCTTGCGGAAAACCCATGATGACATCGCAGCGATGCGCGCCCAGCGTCATCCGCACGAAGCCGGTGGCCTGCGGGAAGAAGACGTAGTCGAGTTTCTTCTTGAGCTTCTCGGCAAACAGCTCGGCCAGCTTGTTCTCGAACCCCTCGCCCTTCTCGTTCGA
The DNA here is from genome assembly GCF_028128835.1 of Bradyrhizobium sp. CCBAU 65884. NCBI lineage: Bacteria > Pseudomonadati > Pseudomonadota > Alphaproteobacteria > Hyphomicrobiales > Nitrobacteraceae > Bradyrhizobium > Bradyrhizobium sp. CCBAU 65884. The sequence continues at coordinate 75,173 of NZ_LBJU01000129.1, forward strand.
GAACGGCAGATTGCGCGGATCGGCGCAGACGCGCAGCACGTTCGGGTCGACCAGCTCGAACGAGAGGTCGCCGCTGTCATTGGTCTGCGCGATGGCGACATCGCCGAACGCACAGGACGCAACCAGGACCCCCAGTGAAAACAACCAGCGACGATGTCGTCCGGCCTCCGTCATCGCGCTTCCTCCTCGTTTTGTTTGAATGCTATCCATGCAACGCATGACGCGCCATGTTTTGCCAGACTTCGCTGGCTTTGCTTTGTTGCAGTGCAATGCAGCAACCCTTTGAACTGAGGCGGAAAAGTGTCTCGCATCGCTCGAGTGATCGCAGCCTTGTCCCTGCTGGGGATCGTAACGCTAGCACGGGCCGGGGCGGCCGAATTGCCTGTGAGCGAAGTCGCAGCGGGAATCTTCGTACACTCCGGGGCCATTGCCCTGATGACCCGCGAGAACGAGGGTGACATTGCCAATGTCGGCTTCATCGTAGGCGATGATGCGGTGGCCGTCATCGACACCGGCGGCAGCCTCCGCGAAGGCGAGGCCCTGCTGGCCGCCGTGCGGGCCCGCACGCCCAAGCCGATTCGCTATGTCATCAACACCCACGGCCATCCCGACCATGTCTTCGGCAACGCGGCCTTCGCCGCCGGTGGCACCAGCTTCGTCGGTCACAGCAAGCTGCCGCAGGCGCTCGCGACGCGCGGCCCCTACTATCTCGACAATTTTCGCCGCATCATGGGCAGCGCGTTGATCGATCCCGTGAAGATCATTGCCCCGACCCTCTTGGTTTCGGACACGATGACGCTCGATCTCGGGTCGCGCCGCCTCATCTTGCGCGCCTGGCGGACCGGGCACAGCGACAGCGACGTCACCGTGTACGACGAGACGACGAATACCCTGTTCGCGGGCGACCTCGTCTTTCTCCGCCACATTCCGGTCATGGACGGCAGCATCCGCGGCTGGCTCGACACGTTGAAGGAATTGGAGACCATCCCGGCGCAACGCGTCGTTCCCGGTCACGGCCCCGTGAGCGACTGGCCTGCCGCGCTGGCCGATGAGCGGCGTTACTTGTCAACGCTGCTATCCGACGTGCGCGCGCTGAACAAGAATGGCGAGCTGATCCGAGCCGCGGCCGACAAGGCGGCTGCGGAAGAGCGGCCGCGCTGGCAGTTATTCGGCGATTACAACGCCCGGAACGCAACTGCAGCATTTTCGGAAATTGAATGGGAGTAGCAGGCGCGCTACGATAGGCGCAGGAGATCAGCTTCGCTGACTCCGGAACGAGATCAGCTTCGCTGACTCGGAGGATCATGACCATGACCGGATGGACACGCCACCTGCCCTTGATCGCTGCACTGCTCGGCATCGCGTTCGCTATGCCGGCGCAGGCTGAAGAGGCCGACGATCCCTGGCCGGGCCTGGTGCAGGACATCTTCAATAGCCGTGCGATGAACGACGGCAGCGGCGTGATCGGCATCGAGATGCCGTATCGCGCAGAGGACGCGGCGATCGTGCCGGTGACCCTGCGCAGCAAGCTGTCGCCCGCAGACAGTCGCCGTATCCGTTCGATCACGCTCGTGATCGACCGTAACCCGGCGCCGATGGCGGCGAAGTTCGAGCTCGGCTCCGACGCCAATGTCACCGAGATCTCGACGCGCGTGCGTGTCAACAATTACACCGATGTGCACGCGGTGGCCGAGCTCAGCGACGGCCAGCTCTATGTCTCGAAAGTCTATGTGAAAGCCTCCGGCGGCTGCTCGGCACCGGCAGGAAAGAACGCCGAGGAGGCGCAAAACCGGCTCGGCCAGATGCGCTACAGGCAATTCGCGCGCGAGGAAGCGCCCGCGAGCCGCATCCGCGAAGCGCAGATCATGATCGGCCATCCCAACAATTCCGGCCTGCAGATGGACCAGGTCACGCAGCTCTACATTCCCGCCTTCTTCGTCAACCAGCTGAAGCTGACGCAGGACGACAGCCCGGTGCTGTCGATGGAAGGCGGCATCTCGATCTCGGAAGATCCCAATCTGCGCTTCACCTATGTCTCCAACGGCGCCAAGCGTTTCCGCGCGGAAGCAAAGGACACGGATGGACACGTGTTCCGGAATGAGTGGGATATGGAGAAGCCGGGGACGTAGCTAGCACCGCTTATGCTAATTCCCCTCTCCCCTTGTGGGAGAGGGTGGCTCGCCGCATAGCGGCGAGACGGGTGAGGGGTCTTTCTCCTCAGATGAGCGCGCGGTGAGATACCCCTCATCCGGCGCTCCGCGCCACCTTCTCCCACAAGGGGAGAAGGGATTGCACCGTTTCCGCAGCTATAGCTAGAAACACCTCACCTCGGCTTCCGCCTGCGCCCGCCGCAAATCGTTCACTGCCGTGTTCGCCTGCTCGGAGGTGCGGAACTGGACGCCGAGATTGCCGCGGACCTGGGACATGCTGAGCGCGGTCTCGGCGGTCACGTAGCGCTCATAGGTGACGATCGAGGCCACCACGTCGATCGAGCAGGAACATTGCTCGATCGACTGCCGACTCTCGCCATTGGCCTTCATGCAGCCATAGACGTACTCCGCGCGCGCCGACGTCGGATAATCATTGGCCTCCTCGGCCCGCGCCACGCACGCGGTCGCCGCCAGCACCGTCAATGCGGCGACAATCGGTCGTAGCTGTCCGGCCAGTTTCATGCGCATCCTCCCGCGGGTTGCGAGCAAAGCTATGCTATGCGTATTGTCCTGAAAAGCACTCTATCAGAGGAAACGGCTCACAAGGTGATGAGAGCACTTGGCGTGATAAGGGCACTTGGCGTGATAAGGGCACTTGGTCGAACATTGGCGCTCGCGACGACGCTGGCGCTATCGCTGGCCGCACCCGGCCGCGCCGCGGATTCGATCCGCCTTGCGGTGCAGAAAACCGGAACATTCTCCTGGGAGCTGGCCGCGATCCGCGCGAGCGGCCTCGACAAGGAGGCGGGCCTTTCGCTCGAGGTCACCGAGCTCGCGAGCACCGAGGCCGGCAAGATCGCGATGCGCGCAGGCAGCGCCGACATCATCCTGTCAGACTGGCTGTGGGTGTCGCGCGAGCGCGCGCTCGGTGCCAAGCTCACCTTCTATCCCTATTCCAGCGCGCTCGGCGCAGTGATGGTACCCGCATCCTCTCCGATCAAGACGCTCGCCGACCTGAAGGGGCGCAAGCTGGCGGTCGCCGGCGGGGCGATCGACAAGAGCTGGCTGCTGCTCCAGGCGAGCATGAAGCAGGACGGCATCGACCTGAAGTCGGAGGCGACCATCGCCTACGGCGCCCCGCCCCTGATCGCCGCCAAGGCGCTCGACGGCGAGATGGAGGCGAGCCTCAATTTCTGGAATTTCTGTGCCCAGCTCGAGGCCAAGGGATTTCGCCGCCTCGCCGGCATCGAGGACATTCTGCCGAAGCTCGGTGCCAAAGGCGCGGTCTCTGCCGTCGGCTATGTCTTCGACGAGAATTGGGCCGCGAGCCATCGCGACGCCGTGGCGCGATTCATCGCGATGACGCGCAAGGCCAAGCAGCTGCTGGTGACCTCGGATGCGGCCTGGGACAAGATCGCGCCGCTCACCGGCACGTCCGACGCAGCCATGCTCAAGACCTATCGCGACCGCTATCGCGACGGTATTCCGCGCCGGAGCATCGACGACGAGGAGAAAGACGCGCGCGTGCTCTACCGCGTGCTGGCCGAGATCGGCGGCCGCGACCTCGTCGGCCCGGCGGCCGAGCTCGATCCGGGCACGTTCTATCACGCGGTCCCCGGAGATTGAGGTGCTGCGTCTTCTGTCGTTCGCCCTGTTTCTCGCGATCTGGTGGATTGCCGCGCTGTTCGTCGGCGGCGCGAAGCTGCCCTCCCCGCCGGCCGTGCTCGAGGTGATGATCGCGGAAGCCTCATCTGGCGCGCTGTTCCTGCATCTCGGCGCCACGCTGGCGCGCGTGACCCTCGCCTTCGTGCTGGCGATGTCGCTCGGCAGCGCCATCGGCTACCTGATGGGACGGGTCAGGCTCGCGGATAAGCTCGGCGATCCCTGGCTGATCCTGCTACTCAATTTGCCCGCGCTGGTCGTGATCGTGCTGGCCTATATCTGGGCCGGCCTGACCGAGGCCGCCGCGATCGCGGCGATCGCCATCAACAAGCTGCCGACCGCGGTCGTCACCCTGCGCGAGGGCACCCGCGCGCTCGACCGCTCGCTCGACGAGATGGCGAGCGTGTTCGCGATGCCGCGCTGGCGCGCGTTCCGCCATGTCGTGCTGCCGCAGCTTGCGCCTTACATCGCAGCCTCGGCCCGTTCCGGACTGTCGCTGGTGTGGAAGATCGTGCTGGTCGCCGAGCTCTTGGGACGTCCGAACGGCGTCGGCTTCGAGATCGGCGTCGCTTTCCAGCTGTTCGACACGCCGCGGCTGCTCGCCTATTCGCTGACCTTTGCCGCGGTCGTGCTCGTCATCGAGACCTTGCTGGTGCAGCCGTTCGAAGCCCGCGCAAACAGGTGGCGCCCCCGTGCGGCTTGAGGTCGAGATCACAGGCAAGACGTTCAGGAGTGCCGCGGGCGGAACGCACGAGGTGCTGGCGCCGCTCAAATTCGCGCTTCAATCCGGCGAGGTCGGCGTGCTCACCGGTCCCTCCGGTTGCGGCAAGAGCACGATGCTGCGCATCATCCTGGGGCTCGATAGCGATTTTCGGGGCCACGTTGCGCGTCCACCGCAGGCGCGGATCGGCATGGTGTTCCAGGAGCCGCGGCTGCTGCCGTGGCGTTCGGTGGAGCAGAATGTGCGGCTGGCGGCGCCCGACGTGACCGAGGCGAAGCTGTCCGAGCTGTTCAGGATTCTGGAGCTGGAAGCGCATCGCAGCCACTTTCCCGGCGAGTTGTCGCTCGGCCTTGCCCGGCGCGTCGCGCTCGCCCGCGCTTTCGCAGTCGAGCCCGATCTCCTCGTGCTCGACGAGCCCCTCGCCTCGCTCGACGACGCGCTCGCCGGCCGCTTGCGCGACGAGATCGCGACGCTGGTGGCGAGCCGTCCAGTGATGACGCTGCTTGTCACCCACAGTCTCGATGACGCGGTTCGCCTCGGCGACCGGCTGTTCTTCCTGTCGCCGCGCCCCGCGCGTATCGTGGCCGAGGTGCCTATCGGCATCCCGCGCGACAGACGCGGCGAAGCCGAGATTGCGGCGATCAAGGCCGGCCTCGCCCAACGAACTCAAGGCGACCGCACTGAGCGAGATGTCTCATAGCCGGTCGCCTGGCGGACGTGCTAGACTGGTCCGGCGGCGGAGTCGATGATGACGCGGACGGTCGCCCTCCCAACGCTGGCAACGCTTGGTCTTGCACTCGTCACGATGACGGCGGGCGCGCAGGACATGATGCGCGACGTCGACCTCACCTCCCCCGCGATGGTCTCGTCCGAAATGACCAGGCCAGAGGTCGAGGCCGTGCTGGCCAAAGCGAGCGCCGCGCAGCCTGCCGATTTCACCGGCAAACGCCTGTCGGGCCTCGATCTCTCGGGGCTGGACCTGTCCAACGCGGTCTTCCGCGCCGCGCGGCTCAACAAGACAATACTCCGAGACGCCAGGCTTGACCGTGCAATCCTCGATCAGGCGTGGCTGCTGGATGCGGATCTTACCGGCGCAAGCCTGAAGGGCGCCAATCTGTTCGCCTCGCAAATGGCCCGCGCGCGTCTCGACGGCGCGAACCTGTCAGGAGCGCGCATCGCTGCCGATCTCACCGGCGCAAGCCTGGTCGGCGCTTCGATCGCGGACGCGAATCTGGGCGCCGATATGCGCAACCAGTCGATGGGGCTGATGCGCGCGGTGCTGAGATCCGCCAATCTGGAACGGCTGAACGCGCGCAACGCCGATTTGTCGCGCGTCGACCTCGAATTCGCAGTCCTCAGGAGCGCCGATCTGAGCGGCGCATCACTGAAGAACGCCCAACTCGGCGGAGCCGATCTGACGGGCGCGATCGTCATCGACGCCGATTTCGACGGCGCCGATCTCGTCTCGGCGAAGCTGATTGCACTGAACGGCCTTGACCGCGCCAAAAATTTCGACAAGGCAAAGAACCGCGAGCGCCTGATCAGGGAATGATGGCCCGCCTTTGGGAGGACTGGCTGATGCGTTGGGTTCTAGCTTTGATCGCGTCGTTGACGCTTGCCGGCGAAGCCGCCGCGCAGGCCAAGGGCAAGGGCATTAGGCTCTGGAACCTGACGACGGAGACGATCTCCGGCTTCCAGCTCTCGCCCGCCGGCAAGACCGACTGGGGCCCGAACCAGTGCTTGAACGACAAGGACAAGGAGGTCGACCACGACGAGCGGCTGCGCATCACCGGCGTCGAGCCGGGCCGCTACGACGCCAAGGTCAGCTATCCCAATGCGCGGCAGTGCGTCGTTCGCGACATCGAGATCAGGGCGGATGCGGTGTTCTCGATCGCCGACAAGGATCTGAAGGACTGCAGCAAGTAGCGAGACGCCTCACGCCTTGTCGTTCGGGTGCGGATATTCGCAGCGCCACCGCACCGCCTGCCATTTCGGATGGTCGCCGACCCATTGCGCGATATAGGGGGGCGCGGCCATCGCGCATTGCCGCGGCGACCCACCATAGTTGAACATCAAATGCTGTTCCTCGCAGGTCGCAGGCGAGAGCACCGCACACACAGTCACCACCAGGTCAATCGGGTTCATGCCGGGATCCTCTCGCAAGTGGCGGTCAAGATTAGCACGAAAGGTTACGTACCACGGAAGCGGAAGTTTCAGATCCGGGCGAGAAATGGGGCGGGAACTGGCTCTTCCCGGGCTCCCAGGCAAGGCAAAGCCCGGGCATGACGACGCTCTCTGCTAAAAATTAACGCCGAACACCATCCGGGCCTGGTGGCGCTCGAAATTGACGAGGTCGAGATTGCCGCCCGCTCCGGCCGGCCGGCCCCAGGCCTGCATGCTCCAGCTCAAGGTCAGCCGCGAGCGCTCGGAGAGCTGGAAATAGGCGGTCGGGCCGACGAACAGGGCCTGGCCTGAAAACTCGCCGAGGCCGATGCCTTCATATTGCCGGAAGTAGCGCAGCTCCCCGCCGAGCAGCATGTTGGGCCGCACGCGCACCAGGCCGGCGAACGCCGCACCGATCGTCGAACTCTTCTCGGACTGCCCCGCCACCTCGAAGCGCGCCCATTCCGGTTGATAGATCAGGTTGAGGGCGCCGATGGCAAAATTCGGGATGAGTTCGCGGTCGATGGCGAGGGTGAATTCCGTGCCGTACATCCGCCCCTTCGCGCCGCTGGTCTCGTCGATGCGGTCGCCGTGGAGCTCGGCGGCGATGGTGAGGCCGAACGGCGCGCGCTCGCGGTCGAGCAGGCGATAACGCAGGTCGAGCGAGGCGCCCTGGAAGTTGATCTGACGGCGGTCGTCGATGTCGGGGACGCCGGTGATGTCGTGCAAGCTGGCGGCGGCGCCGACCTCGATGCGGAAGTTCGGCAGCGGCACGATCTCGATCTCGACCTCTTTCTCAAGAGCGCGATAGGTGCCGCCGCCCTTGCCGAAGCGCCCCGTCGTCTGGCTCTGGAATTCGCGCTCGCCGGGATTGCCGACATCGGTGCCGATCATGAAGCCGAAGATGTGCTCGGTATCGAAGCCCTCCTCGGCGTGCCCATGCGTCGGTGTCAGCGCGACCGCGCAGGCAACCACCATCAGAAATCTGCGAGCTCCGCCGCGCATCCCCGTGCCCCGAAGGCGCGCGCCGCTTGATGCGGCAGCAGCGCTAACCGGCCATCAGCGTAACACACTGCAGCAAGAGCGTGGTCTAGATTTTGAAGGAAGATGATTGCAGCCTGCGCAGGCGTATCATCGCAGGCGTATCATCGCGTCGGTGGCAAGAAGCACAATGATGCCAGGCTCGGGATCCGACACTGCCACGGCTTCGACGGCGTTCACCGTCAAAGCCGCGGCAGGTCGTCAGTCTTACTTGCGCGCAGCGCAGGCGTACATGTTGATTTCCATGCCGACCGGCACTTCCACGATCTTCGGAGCTTTCCAAGCCATTCGGGGTCTCCCCAAGGTATTGAGCGCGACATCGCGCGGCGCAAAACCTAGGGCTGCGTCAGTTGCAGTTCAAGCCTCGATTCGCCTGCCGTGCGCGTCCGTGTCGATTCTTGGCGGCTGCGTTTCGCTCTCGGACAAAGCCAGTTCCCTCTTGGTCAAGCACGACCTGCGAGACACCGTCTTGTGCGACGCACCGCACGTCGAATCGACACGAATGGCACGTCGCCGTCAGCAGCCCTTGTCGGCCATTGCGGCGTCCGGCTTGGCACCTTCGGCCCGCTGAGCCGCCGTCGGCTGGCTCTGCATCTGCCGCTGCGCATCTTCGGATGAAGCCGGCGTTTCGCCACTTGCACGGTTCATCGTGCTGGTCGGCGGATGCTGGCTGGTGTCGCCCGCTGAACTGGACGAGGGCGACTGCGCTGCGCCCACCGTCACGGGACCAGAACCGGCATCCTTGTCAGTGCTGGCGCTGCCCGTGTTGCACGGGCCGGCGACCGCGACGCCGGCGCTCACCGCCAGGATCGCGCAGGCAGCAAGAACGGAACGTTTCGTGTTCATCTGCATCTCCTCTTCTCCCGCGGCGCTGCCCCGGCGCCGAGCAGGACGTCGCGAAGAGAACAGGCCGAGCAGCCTGATGTTCCGAGTTTCGGAGCGGAAATGCTCCCAAACACCACCGCGTCACGTCTGTTCCGATTGCACCGCTCACCGCAACAATCGCAGCAGCGCGCGGCCGGCGCGCGAGTTCAGCTCCTTCGCATCCAGCGTTCCGTCCTTGTCGGGATTGGCCGCGTTGAAGCGCTGCTCGACCACGGACAGATATTCGCCGAGCGTCAGGGTCCCGTCACGATCGGGATCGGCCGCGGCGAGCTCTTTCGCCGTCAACCGTCCGCGCAATTCGCGCGCATCGAGCGTGCCGTCATGATCGGGATCGAGCTTTGCGAACGTTGCGGCGGCCGCCTTCTTCACCTCGGCAAGATCGAGCGTGCCGTCATTGTCGGTGTCGAACAACTTGACCGCGTTGCCGGAGGCCGACCACGCCGGACCGGACAACAATGCAATGGTGAGCGCAAGTGCAACTGAGCGACGCGAAATCATCAAGACCTCCAGATGAAGAGCCCCGGTTCGGGCGGGGACACGACGACATAAATCCACAAGCGGTCCCAGGTTCAAGTCCGTAACTGCAACTTGCGCGCGCGACAACCCCGGGGAACCTGGCTTGCGCCCCGACAACCTACGCCGAAGCTGCTTCGCGTTGCGGAATTTTTTCAGCGTCTCCACGCAAGTGGAAGTCTACGGCCGTCAGGTTTCCGTAAGGTGACCGGCGCCTGTTCAACGATATCGACACGACACTTACGACTTTCGTATTGACGCGTTTTGGTTTCCGACGGAGTGTTGCTCCCGCAGCGTCAAAAGGCGCGCATATTGGGAGGAACGGATGAAACGCTTTGCGATGGCCGCGAGCCTCGTCATGCTTGCATCGACTTGTGCAAGCGCACAGACCACCGAGCAACTGGTCAAGGGCGCGACTGATACATCGAACGTTCTCAATTACGGGATGGGCTACAATCTGCAGCGCTTCTCGACGCTGAACCAGATCAACAAGGACAGCGTCAAGAACCTCGTCCCGGTCTGGAATTACTCTTTCAACGACGATCGCAGCGAGGAATCGCAACCGCTGGTGTACCAGGGCGTGATCTACGTGACCTCGCACAACGCGACCATGGCGGTCGACGCCAAGACCGGCAAGCAGATCTGGAAGACCAAGGTCGAATATCCCGCCGAGACGCCGCGCATCGTCTGTTGCGGCATCATCAACCGCGGTGCGGCGCTCTATGACGGCAAGGTGTTCCGCACCACGCTCGACGCCAACGTGATCGCGCTCGACGCCAAGAACGGCAAGGAGCTGTGGCGGCAGAAGGCGGCCGACATCAAGGAAGGCTATTCGATGACGGTGGCGCCGCTGGTTGCCGACGGCGTCGTCATCACCGGCATCTCCGGCGCCGAGTTCGGCACCAGGGGATTCATCGACGGCTGGGATCCCGCGACGGGCAAGCATCTCTGGCGCACCCATTCGATCCCCTCGCCGGAAGAGCCCGGCGGCGATACCTGGAAGGGCGATACCTGGAAGCTCGGCGGCGGCTCGACCTGGATCACGGGGTCTTATGACCCCGAGCTGAACACGATCTATTGGGGCATCGGCAATCCCGGCCCGTTCAACTCGGCGGTGCGTCCCGGCGACAATCTCTACACCTGCTCCGTGCTGGCGATGGATCCCAAGACCGGCAAGATCAAGTGGCACTACCAGTTCTCGCCGAACAACCCGTTCGACTATGACAGCGTGGCCGAGATGGTCCTCGCCGACATGAATGTCGAGGGCAAGCCGACCAAGGTGCTGATGGACGCCAACCGCAACGGCTTCTTCTACGTGCTCGACCGCACAAACGGCAAGCTGCTCGCGGCCAATCCTTACGTGAAGGTCAACTGGGCGACCGGCATCGACATGAAGACGGGACGTCCGATCGAGACCGACGTGTCTAAGGACGCGCGCGAGGGCAAGAAGGTCACAGTCTATCCGTCGATCCTCGGCGGCAAGAACTGGGAGCCGATGTCCTTCAACCCGCAGACCGGCCTTGCCTATGCCAACACGCTCGCCTTCGGTGGCAGGTACAAGACGGAGCCCGTCACCTTCAAGCAGGGTGAATGGTATCTCGGGATGGACCTGACCGACCTCTGGGAGTACGGCGACGGGCCGCGCGGTCATCTCAAGGCGATCGATCCCATGACCGGCAAGTCGAAATGGGAAGCGCCGAGCGACATTCCACGCTTCTCGGGCGTGCTGTCGACCGCGGGCGGCGTCGTGTTCTCGGGTGCCCTAACCGGCGAGTTCGAGGCCTTCGATGCCGACACCGGCAAGAAGCTCTGGCAGTTCCAGACCGGGTCCGGCATCGAGGGCCAGCCGGTGACCTGGCAGCAGGATGGCGTGCAGTATGTCGCGGTGACCAGCGGCTATGGCGGCGTCTACTCGCTGTTCTCCGGCGACGAGCGGCTTGCCAACGTGCCGCCCGGCGGCTCGCTGTGGGTCTTTGCGGTCAAGCAGTAATCCACGGCATGATGCTGAGAAAGCCATCTCACAGGACGGCGGCGGTCCTCGCCGCCGTCGCGGGGCTGACGGTCGCGCTTGCGGCGACCGTTCGCGCCGCGGACGACGCAACCGGCAATCCCATGCAGGCACAGATCGACCACGGCAAGTCGACCTATGCTTCGAAATGCTCGCACTGCCATGGCCCCAATCTGATGAACTCCGGCACGATCACGCCGGACCTGCGTGCCATCCCCGACGACAAGACCCGCTTCATCACCACAGTGAAGAACGGCAAGAACAACAAGATGCCGCCGTGGGGCGATATCCTCAACGACGAGGAGATCGGCTCCCTCTGGGCCTTCATCTCCAGCCGGAGGAAGCCATGAGGGGCCGGCGTGCTGCATGGAGCATTGCGGCCGTTCTTTCGACGATGGCGTCGGTCGCTGTTGCGGCCGACGATCCCCTGAAGATCTGTCTCGACGAGGACCGGCCGCCGTTCTCGATGCACCACCGCGGCAAGCCGGATGCCGGCTTCGACGTGCTGCTTGCGCAGGCAATGGCTGAGCGGCTCGGACGGAAACTCACGATCCAGTGGTTCGAGAGCAAGCTGGACGAGGATTCGAGCCCCCAGCTCGAGGCCAACGCTTTGCTCTCGGATCGCCGCTGCTCGCTCGTCGGCGGCTACGCGCTGACGCAGGATTCGCTCGTCGCCCCCGGGATGAAGACGGCGCGCTTGCCTGACTTCGCCGGGGCCACGCGCGACGATCGGCGGCGCCGCGTCGCACTCGGCGTGCTCGCGCCGAGCCAGCCTTACGTCTATTCGCCGATGACGGTCGTGCTCGGGCCGAAGGCAAGCGGGCGCAAGATCGGCGACATCGGCGATCTCGCAGGCCTTCGTCTCGTCATCGAAAGCGGCTCGCTCGGCGACGCCATCCTGATGACCTTCGACAAGGGACGGCTGATCGACAACATCACCCATCTCGTCCCCGGCCGCGACGATCTGCTGGGCGCACTCCAGCGCGGCGACCATGACGCGACGCTGATCGACCTCGGCCGCTTCGACGCCCATCGCGCCGCGCATCCGGACACGGCGATCACGGCGTCCGGATATTATTATCCGATCGGCGCCAATCGCGGCTATGTCGGACTGGCCAGCGATGCCGCGCTGATCGACGCCGTCAACAAGGCGCTGACGGGGCTCGCGGCCGAAGGCAAGATCGCAGAATTCGGCAGGCAGGCTGGGCTCACCTACCTGCCACCGCGCGAGCCTGCGATCCTGGGCGATGTCTGGATGAAGATCATTCAGCGGTGATTGGAAAGGCTCTGGTGTCCCGGACGCGCTGCAACGCCCCTCAGCGTTACGGCGCAGAGCCGGGACCCATGCGGCATAGCTTGCGGTCGAGGCATGGGCCCCGGCTCAGCAGCGCACCGCTGAAGGAGAACTGCGCTGCGACCGGGGCACAACGCCGCGCCCACCATGCCCACTCTATCCGACGGAATGCGCCAATCTGTCTCGCTCGCCGGCCATGGCGGCGCCAGCCTGATGCAGTAGGTTCGGCCAAAATCAGGAGGGAATCATGACCGCCAAATTCGATCGCCGCCACTTCGTCGCCGCCGGTACCACCGCACTTGCGATGCCCTTCGTCATGCGCGGCGCCTCGGCGCAAGCCGCGTGGCCGTCGCGGCAGATTCGCATGATTTGCAGCTATCCCGCCGGCGGGCAGACCGACCTGCTCGCGCGCGCCTACGGTGAGTTCATCTCAAAGCAGGTCGGCAAGACCGTCGTCGTCGAGAACAAGCCCGGCGCCTCCGGTGCGATCGGCACGGCCGAGGTCGCTCGCGCCGAGCCCGACGGCCACACCATGCTGTGCTCGATCTCGACCACCTACATCATGAACCGGGTGGTGATGAAGAATCCCGGCTACGACATGGACAAGGATTTGGCGCTCGTCAGCGTCATTCCGGGCGCCGGCCTGTTGCTGGTCGCGAACCCCAAGACCGGCGTCAAGACGCTGGAGGATTTCGTCGCGTTCGCACGCAAGAGCGGCAAGGTGAATTTCGGCACCTATAGCGCGGGCTCGGCCCCGCACATGACGATCAACGAACTCAACAAGCAGTATGGCCTGTCCATCGAGCCGGTCCATTACCGCGGCGAGGCCCCGATGTGGACGGGGATGCTCGAAGGCACGCTGGATGCCGCGATGGGCAGCTACACGGCGGCGCAGTCGGTCCTGCAAAGCGACCGCGGCACCGTGTTCGCGGTGCATTCGAAGAAGGTCGACGCGATCCCTGCTATCAAGACCCTTCCGGAGCAGGGCGCGACCTCGAAATTCTTCACCGTGAGCGGCTTCTCCGGTTGGGCCGTGCCGAAGGCGACGCCGCAAGCGGTCGTCGACCGCCTGGCGGAGCTCTGCGTTGCCGCCAACAACGATCCGAAAGTGAAGGAAGTTCTCACGACCTTCGTGCTCGAACCCGCAATCGGCTTCAAGGAGAGCAACGCCCTGTATCAGCGCGAACTGCCGATCTGGATCGAGAGCGCGAAGTCTCTCGGCCTCGAGCCGGCTTGAGGCCTGGCACGGCGTGCACGGCCCGTAGACCAAAGCCTAGTGTCGGAACGGCATTTTCCCGCTATGATTGTGCGTCGCTGTCGAAGGATAGCAACCGCACGAGCTAGAAAGGCCGATCGCATGACGCCGGATTCGCTCGCCGTGGCCGCCATGATCATCCTGCTCTTTCCGATGGGTTATTTCACGCTGGCTTCGCCCGCCTTTCTGCTGGTGAAGCTCGATGTCCGGCCCGTCGCACTGTTGCTGCGCGGAATGTTCAATGCCCATTTCCTGGTGATGGGCGCAGCCGGGATTATCGGGACCGTGGCCTTCCTGCTCGCTGGCCAGCTCGTCTTCGCGACGGTCGTCGGCCTGCTTGCAGCTCTGGCGATCGGCGGCCGCCGCCGGTTCATGGCGCGGATGGACAATCAGCTCAGCGCCGGCGATGCCGGCGACACCGAGGCCCCCCGTCGGCTGCGACGGCTGCATTGGAGCGGGATGCTGTGCAACGCGGTCCTGCTTGCCGCGCTGCTGGCCAGCATTCCCTACATTTCGACGGCTGCTTGATCGGCAATTGCTGCGTGAGCGGCACTGCAACCGCCGGAGCTGCCTCGGCGCCCGCCTAAAGCATGATCCGGAAAAGTCGCATCGCGCTTTAGTGCTCGCCCGAACTCGCGGTGGCCTGCTGCGCCTTGTGGATCGAGGACGGCACCACGCCGAAATATTTCCGGAACACCCGGCTGAAATGCGATGAGCTGGAGAAGCCCCAGGAGAACGCGACGTCGGTGATGGTCTTGCCGGCGTGGGCCTCGAGCTCCTGGCGGCAGTTCTGCAGGCGCGCCTGCCAGATGTAGTCGCTCACCGTGGTGCCGCGCTCCGAGAACAGCATATGCAGATAGCGCTTGGAGCAGCCGAGCTCGGTCGAGATCTGGTCGATGCACAGATCCGGGTCGCGCAGGTGCTCGCGGATGAAGAACTGCGCGCGCACATACATCGCTTCCGGCCCGACACGGTCGAACATCGTGTCGGCTTCGCGCAGCGGCAGCAGCAACAGGTCGATCAGCGAATCGGCGACGCCGACCGCGCTGTTTGCCGACAGCTTTGCCGCCTCGTCGAAGGTCGCATGAACGAAATCGTGGGCGATCCGCCCCGTCCCTGTCTTCGACGACAGCTTGCAGGCGGGCATCCGCTGCGACGGGAATCCGCGGTCGCGCAGCAGCGCCTTCGGCACGATCACGACGTCGTGACGGGTGAAGGCCGGGCTGATGATCGAATGCGGGCAGGAGACGTCATAGGCGATGATGTCGCCCGGGTTGATCTCGATGTGGCGGCCTTCTTGCTCGAAATAGGACACGCCGTAAGTCTGGAAGTGAATCTTGATGTACGGATGCTCGTTGGCCTTGGCGCGCGCCAGCGTGTGGGCAATGCGATGCTGACTCACTTCGATCTGGCAGAGCTTCAGGCGCGAGACGCTGGTGTAGTCGATGCGGCCCTCGAGCGAGGACGCCTCCAGCGGATCGACGTCGAAATGCCCACACAGGCTCGTCAGCCCGTCGATCCAGCTCTGGATCTGGCGCTTCGGCGTCATGCCGGTCGTCGAGAGCGTGTGAATGGTGTCGGACATTAATCCAGCCACTGGTTTGATCCGGAGAGACGCGAATCGCGACCAGCGCTGCCGGAGCCCTCAGCCGTGATTGCGTGACGTTTACCTCGAATTTGAGCGGTCTTTTGGCACGAGCGCCATCGTTCCATTGCCACCCTTGAAACTTAATCCTCCGCCTTAGTTGCAGCGCCGTCAAGGGGAACCTGAGCGTTGAAGGCACTGCAAAAGCGATGCGGAAGCCGCTGAATTCGCTACTGCAAAATCAAAATCTTCGCGTCCGTGCGCTATGAAGCAAACCGGCTTCTCTCTTGGGCAAGTTTCCCGATGACGAAGTCGTTAGGGATTGCGGCAGGAACAACAAGAACGGGCCGCTCCTGCACGTGGACCCGTGGCTCTCATCAGGAGGAGGAAACAGCACAGCATCGTTTCTGGTCCCAATCGTGACCGCCCTGCACGAGCAGACGCCGGACGAGAAGCCCGGTGAATCAGTATTGCTTCGGAAACAATAAACGAGACCAACGGAGGAATAACTATGCGCAAGGTGCTACTGGCGACCTTTCTTGGCTCCGCGGCGGCGCTCGCCGTCGGGGGCGCCTCAGCCAATGACGAGCTGGTCAAGATGTCGCAGAACCCGAAAGACTGGGTGATGCCGACCGGCGACTACGCCAATTCCCGCTATTCCAAGCTCAACCAGATCAACGCACAGAACGTAGGCAAGCTCCAGGTGGCCTGGACCTTCTCGACCGGCGTGCTGCGTGGCCATGAAGGCGGCCCGCTGATCATCGGCAACATGATGTACGTCCACACGCCGTTCCCGAACAAGGTCTATGCCATTGACCTTTCCAACGAGAACAAGATCGTCTGGAAGTACGAGCCGAAGCAGGATCCGAACGTCATTCCGGTGATGTGCTGCGATACGGTCAATCGCGGCCTGGCCTTCGGCGACGGCAAGATCTTCCTGCATCAGGCCGACACCACCCTCGTCGCGCTCGATGTCAAGACCGGTCAAGTTGCATGGACCGTCAAGAATGGCGATCCGAGCAAGGGCGAGACCGGCACGTCGGCCCCCATGGTCGTCAAGGACAAGGTGCTGATCGGCATCTCCGGCGGCGAGTTCGGCGTCCAGGCCCATATGTCGGCTTACGATATCAAGACCGGCAAGCTGGCATGGCGCGGATATTCGGAAGGACCGGACAACCAGCTCCTGGTCGACGACAAGACCACCGCGCTCGGCAAGCCGATCGGCAAGGATTCCAGCCTGAAGACCTGGCAGGGCGATCAGTGGAAGATCGGCGGCGGTGCCACCTGGGGCTGGATCTCCTACGATCCCGAGCTGAACCTCGTCTACTACGGATCGGGCAACCCCTCGACCTGGAATCCGAAGCAGCGTCCCGGCGACAACAAATGGTCGATGACGATCTGGGCGCGTAACCCGGATACCGGCGTCGCCAAGTGGGTCTATCAGATGACGCCCCACGACGAATGGGACTATGACGGCGTCAACGAGATGATCCTCTCGGACCAGTCGATCAACGGCCAGCCGCGCAAGCTGCTGACGCATTTCGACCGTAACGGCCTCGCCTACACCATGGACCGCACCAACGGCGAACTGCTGGTCGCCGAAAAGTACGATCCGAAGGTGAACTGGACCTCCGGCGTCGACATGGACAAGAACTCGCCGACCTACGGCCGTCCGAAGGTGCTCGACGCAGCTTCGACCGACAAGGCGGGCGAGGACGTCAACGTGAAGGGCATCTGCCCGGCCGCGCTCGGCACCAAGGACGAGCAGCCCGCAGCCTACTCGCCGGACACGCAGTTGTTCTACGTTCCGACCAACCACGTCTGCATGGACTACGAGCCGTTCAAGGTGAGCTACACCGCGGGCCAGCCCTATGTGGGTGCGACGCTCTCGATGTATCCGCCGGCGGGTGAAACCCACATGGGCAACTTCATCGCCTGGGACGGCAAGACCGGCAAGATCGTCTGGTCGAACAAGGAGCAGTTCTCGGTCTGGTCGGGTGCGCTCGCAACCGCCGGCGGCGTGGTGTTCTACGGCACGCTCGAAGGCTACCTGAAGGCGGTCGACGCCAAGTCCGGCAAGGAGCTCTACAAGTTCAAGACTCCCTCCGGCATCATCGGCAACGTCACCACCTATGAGAACGGCGGCAAGCAGTATGTCGCAGTGCTCTCCGGCGTCGGCGGCTGGGCCGGTATCGGTCTGGCGGCAGGCCTGACCGATCCGACCGCAGGTCTCGGCGCGGTCGGTGGCTACGCGGCTCTCAGCAACTACACGGCACTCGGCGGTACGCTGACCGTGTTCGCGCTGCCGAACTAGGCCCATCAGCATCGCTCCGGCGCGTGGAATCAACCCCACGCGCCGGCTCGTCTCCCCCGGGCTCCTTCGAGGATGAATCTCTTGCGTAAAATCTGCTCTGTCATTGCTGCGATGATCTTGGTTGCGTCCGGAGGAATTGCGGTCGCGGACGGTCCGGGCGATCCGACCGCCGTGAAGAAGGAAGACGACGGAAAGTGGCTCGATAAGGACGGCACTCCGACCTACAAGATTTCCGACGGCACCGTGGACTGGTTCACCTATTCCGGATACCGCCGCTATCACTCCGACTGCCACGTCTGCCATGGGCCTGACGGCATGGGCTCCACCTACGCGCCGGCGCTCAAGGATTCCGTGAAGACCATGAGCTATGGCGACTTCCTCGGCGTCGTCGCCTCCGGTCGCAAGAACATCTCGACCGCGCAGGAGAACGTCATGCCCGCCTTCGGCGATAATCCGAACGTCGCCTGCTACATGGACGATCTGTACGTCTATCTGCGCGCCCGCTCCACCGAAGCATGGGGCCGGCAGCGTCCCTCCAAGAAGGAGGAGAAACCGGAGGCCTACACCAAGGCGGAAGAGGCCTGCATGGGCCATAAATGAACGTTGCTGAGGCTGCCGAGACCACCTCTTGGCATCTTGCGAGAATTTGAGGAGCTACCAATGAAGACACGTGCCGCCGTCGCTTTCGAAGCCAAGAAGCCGCTCGAGATCGTCGAGCTCGATCTGGAAGGACCGAAGGCCGGCGAAGTCCTGGTCGAGATCAAGGCAACGGGCATCTGCCATACCGACGCCTATACGCTCGACGGCTTCGACAGCGAGGGAATTTTCCCGTCGGTCCTGGGGCATGAGGGCGCAGGCATCATCCGCGAGATCGGTCCTGGCGTGACCTCGGTGAAGCCGGGTGACCACGTCATCCCGCTCTACACGCCGGAATGCCGGCAGTGCAAAAGCTGCCTCAGCCAGAAGACCAATCTCTGCACCGCGATCCGCGCGACGCAAGGCAAGGGCGTGATGCCCGACGGCACCAGCCGCTTTTCCTACAAGGGCAAGCCGGTCTACCACTACATGGGCTGCTCGACCTTCTCGAACTTCACCGTGCTGCCGGAGATCGCGGTCGCCAAGATCCGCGAGGACGCTCCCTTCGACAAGAGCTGCTACATCGGCTGCGGCGTCACCACCGGCGTCGGCGCCGTCGTCAACACCGCGAAGGTCACGCCGGGCTCCAACGTAGTCGTGTTCGGCCTCGGCGGCATCGGCCTCAACGTGATCCAGGGCGCCAAGATGGCCGGCGCCGACAAGATCATCGGCGTCGACATCAACGACTCCAAGGAGGATTGGGGCCGCAGGTTCGGTATGACCGAGTTCGTCAACCCCAAGAAGATCACCGGCGACATCGTCCAGCACCTCGTCGGCCTCACCGATGGCGGCGCCGACTACACTTTCGATTGCACCGGCAACACCACGGTGATGCGCCAGGCACTGGAAGCCTGCCATCGCGGCTGGGGCACCTCGATCATCATCGGCGTTGCCGAATCCGGCAAGGAGATCGCCACCCGCCCGTTCCAGCTCGTCACCGGGCGCAACTGGCGCGGCACGGCCTTCGGCGGCGCCCGCGGCCGCACCGACGTGCCGAAGATCGTCGACTGGTACATGAACGGAAAGATCCAGATCGATCCGATGATCACCCACGTGCTCAAGCTCGAAGAGATCAACAAGGGCTTCGACCTCATGCACGAGGGCAAATCCATCCGTTCAGTCGTCGTCTACTAGCTCGAAAGCGTCACCCCAAGGAGGATCGACCCATGACTGTTGCACTCCATCCATCGATCGACAACGGCCTCAAACAGGGCAGCGGCAGCTTTGCCGGCGGCACGCTGGCCTGCAAATGCAAGGACCATCAGGTCAAGGTCGGCATCAAGGGCGACGTCGCCCACAATCACGCCTGCGGCTGCACCAAATGCTGGAAGCCGCAGGGCGCGACGTTCTCCGTCGTCGCCGTGGTGCCGCGCCAGAACGTCACCGTGCTCGAGAACGGTGACAAGCTCCAGATCGTCGATCCCTCCGCAGTGATCCAGCGCTACGCCTGCAAGGCGTGCGGCACCCACATGTACGGCCGCATCGAGAACAAGGGCCACCCGTTCTACGGTCTCGACTTCATTCATCCCGAGCTGTTCCAGGAGCAGGGTTCGCAGGCGCCGCAATTCGCCGCCTTCGTCTCCTCCGTGATCGAAGCGGGCGTGAAGCCGGAGCAGATGGCGGGTATCCGTTCGCGGCTGAAGGAAATCGGGCTCGAGCCCTATGATTGCCTGTCACCGGCGCTGATGGACGCGATCGCGACCCACGTCGCCAAAGCCAAAGCGGCCTGAGCAAGGCCGCCTAACGAGGCCGCCTGAGCAAGGCGGTCGGACGTTCACCATGACCTATCCGCTCGCTGGCCTCGATCAGTGCCAGCGAGCCGGACGGGCCCGGCTCCGGGACAGTCGCGGCGATGCCGCCGCCCCTGCAAGCTACGCGTATGCGAGCGTGATTGGCTCCCTCAGTCCTGGTCTCTGAATAACTGCGCAGCGCCGCCAACTTCCGTCTTGAAGTTCCCGGCCCCTGCGTTTCTCCCTCCCTCGACTGAGGCACCTTGCTTCGTCCGCGCAGTCTTTCTGGCGGACGAAGCTTTTTTTTCATCGCAGCCCCTGTTTGCGAACGCCCGGTCCACGCGGCGCGATGACGCGCCCTGCTTTTGACAAACCGTCGATGCAATCTTTTCCCGGTGAGAACACCCGGCTGTGAACGCCGGGCGGGCGCGATCTTTGTTACGCTCGCGCCGTCACGATGCCGCATGACGTTCAATCAATTAAGAACAAAAACGGGAGTATCGAGCACATCCAGACATCGCCATCGGCGTTCCTGCCTCCCTCCGGGATTTGCCCGCGCGGGACGACGGCGGAATGTGGCGAGACGAGGCCCGAACCGTCGCCGACCGGCGTCGGCAAGTTTTGAATTTGGCATGCTTATGAAGAGCGAGGGACGATCATGATCAAGGTGAAGATCAACGGCCAGGAACAGAGCTGGGACGGCGACCCGGATCTCCCGCTACTCTGGTTCCTGCGTGACGAAGCCGGGCTGACCGGCAGCAAGTACGGCTGCGGCCAGGCCCTGTGCGGCGCCTGCACCGTCATCGTCGACAAGCAAGCCGTGCGCGCCTGTATCACGTCGGTCAACGACGTCGCCGGACGCGAGGTCACCACAATCGAGGGCCTGCACCCGACCGGTGATCACCCGGTGCAGAAGGCGTGGCGCCAGGTCAACGTGCCCCAATGCGGCTTCTGCCAGGCCGGTCAGATCATGCAGGCCGCGGCGCTTCTGATGGACAATCCAAAGCCGTCGCACGACCAGATCCGCGCGTCGATGTCAGGCAACATCTGCCGCTGCGGCTGCTACCAGCGCATCGAGAACGCGGTCCATCTCGCATCGACGGGGGTGTGACATGAATTTCATCGACAATCCCGGCAAGCTCCGTGGCTTCGAAAAGAACATCAAGATCGAGAAGGTCTCGCGCCGCAGCATCCTGAAAGGGCTCGGCATCACCGGCGGCTTCGTGCTCGCCGCACCCGTGATGTCGCGCCGGGCATTGGCCTACGAGACCGGCGCCGGAAAGATGCCACACGGCGTCGTGGTGGATCCGCGCGTGTTCGTTTCGGTCGCGCCCGACGGCATCGTGACCATCGTGGGTCACCGTTCGGAAATGGGCACCGGCGTCCGCACCTCCCTGCCGCTGATCGTGGCCGAGGAGATGGAGGCCGACTGGTCCAGGGTCAAGGTGCAGCAGGCCCATGGCGACGAGGTCAAGTTCGGCAACCAGGACACCGACGGCTCGCGCAGCACGCGGCATTACCTGATCCCGATGCGCCAGATCGGCGCCTCCGCCCGCACCATGCTGGAGCAGGCCGCGGCGAAGCGCTGGGGCGTGCCGGCGACCGAGGTCAAGGCCGTCAATCACGAGGTCGTCCACAGCGCCAGCGGCCGCAAGCTCGGTTTCGGCGAGCTCGCCGCCGACGCCGCCAAGGAATCGGTGCCTGCCATCGAAGGCCTCAAGCTGAAGGATCCCCGGGATTTCCGGTATCTCGGCAAGGGCCAGGTCGGCATCGTCGATCTCCACGACATCACCACCGGCAAGGCGATTTACGGCGCCGATGTGCGGCTGCCGGGCATGAAATATGCCGTGATCGCCCGCCCGCCGGTAACCGGCGGCAAGCTGGTCTCGTTCGACCCCGATGCGGCGCTGAAGGTCGCCGGCGTCGAGAAGGTGCTGAAGGTTCAAGGCTGGCCGTGGCCGTCCAAATTCCAGCCGCTCGGCGGCGTCGCGGTGATCGCCCGCAACACCGGCGCGGCGATCAAGGGCCGCGACGCGCTGAAGCTGGTCTGGGACGACGGCGCCAATGGCAAATACGACTCCGTCGCCTACCGCAAGGAGCTCGAGGAGGCCTCGCGCAAGCCCGGCCTCGTCCTGCGCAAGGAGGGCGATGCGGACGCTGCCCTGAAGGGCGCCGACAAGGTGATCGTCGGCGAGTACTACGTCCCGCATCTCGCCCATGTCGCCATGGAGCCGCCGGTAGCGGTCGCCGACGTCAAGGGCGACAAGGCGGAGATCTGGGCGCCGGTGCAGAGCCCCGGCGGCACCCGCGAGGACGTCGCCAAGACGCTCGGCATTCCCGAGGCCAACGTCACGGTCAACGTCACGCTGCTCGGCGGCGGATTCGGGCGCAAGTCGAAATGCGACTTTGCGCTCGAGGCCGCGCTGCTCTCGAAAGAGCTCGGCGCACCGGTGAAGGTGCAGTGGACGCGCGAGGACGACATCCATAACGGCTTCCTGCATACCGTCTCGGTCGAGCGGATCGAGGCCGGCCTCGACAAGAGCGGCAAGGTGGTTGCCTGGCGCCATCGCAGCGTGGCCCCCAGCATCGCCTCGACGTTCGCTGCCGGGACCGTGCACCAGGCCCCGTTCGAGATCGGCATGGGCCTCGTCGACATGCCATTCGAGATCGCCAACATCTCGTGCGAGAACCCGGAAGCCGCGGCGTTCACCCGCATCGGCTGGTTCCGCTCGGTCTCGAACATCCCGCGCGCCTTCGCGGTGCAATCAATGGTCGGCGAGATCGCGCAAGCGACCGGCCGCGACCAGAAGGAGACGCTGCTCGCGCTGATCGGAAGCCCGCGCATCGTCAAACCGGAGGTGAAAGACCTCTGGAACTACGGCGAGCCCCAGGAGAGCTACCCGATCGACACCGCGCGCCTGCGCAAGGTGGTCGAACTGGTCGCCGAGAAGGGTGAGTGGGGACGCAAGGTACCGAAGGGCCATGGCCTTGGCATCGCAGTGCACCGCAGCTTCGTCAGCTACATCGCGACCATCGTCGAGGTCGCCGTCGACGACAAGGGCAAGCTGACGGTGCCACGGGTCGACACGGCGATCGATTGCGGCACCTATGTCAACCCCGAGCGCATCGCCTCGCAGATCGAAGGCGCGGCGATCATGGGGCTGAGCCTCGCCAAATACGGCGAGATCACCTTCAAGGATGGCAAGGTGCAGCAGAAGAACTTTGACGACTTCCAGGTCGTCAGGATGGATGAATCTCCGGTGGTGACCAACGTCTACATCGTGCCGCCCGGACCCGACACGCCGCCGAGCGGCGTCGGCGAGCCCGGTGTTCCGCCATTCGCACCGGCGCTGATCAATGCGATCTTCGCGGCGACCGGAAAACGCATCCGCTCGCTTCCGATCGGCAAGCAATTGGAGGCGTGAGACGGAACAGAGGCGCGAGACGGAACACAAGCGGTCTCGCGCCGTTTCCATCGATCTGACAGGAGCAGATCGATGACAAATATCTCAAAGGCGCTCGCAGTCTCGTTGCTGTCGGGCGCCTTTCTTGTGACCGCCTCCGGCGCATTCGCCCAGAGCAACACGACGCCACCGGCTACCGCGACGCGCCCCACCACGCCGGACCAGAACTCGCTGCCCAACGCCAACGCCCCGCCTCCCTCGACCACCCAGACCACCGGACAACACAACCCGGATCCCAAGGTTCGCGAGATGAACCAGAAGGAAAAGGACAAGGTGGAGCGTTTGGGGAAGTAGTGCTGCTTTGAGGTGTTGCATACTGACGTGCCGCACCGTCATGGCCGGGCTTGTCCCGGCCATCCACGACCTTTACCACGGCACAGAGAACGTGGATGCCCGGGACAAGCCCGGGCATGACGATCGTGTGCGACAAGGGCGCGTCATCATACACGCAAGAATGCGGCGGACGTCGCCGTCCGCCGCATTCGCCACCCCCCTGCTGCTCCGCTTCTTTCGATCCGCCGCGGAGCTACTTCTTCAGCGCAAACACCCAGATGACGCCGCCTTGCGGCACATTGGCTTCGATGCCGATGTTGTTGGTCACCAGCGCGTCCTGGATGCGTTGCGCGTCGACGCCCCATCCCGACTGGATCGCGATGTATTGGGTGCCGTCGATCTCATAGGACACCGGCATGCCCATGATGCCGGAGTTGGTCTTCTGCTCCCACAGGAGCTCGCCGGTCTTGGCGTTGAAGGCTCGGAAGTTGCGGTCATTGGTGCCGCCGACGAAGATGAGATCACCCGCGGTCGCCGTCACCGAGCCGAACAGCTGCGACTTCGGGAAATTGTGTTGCCACACCTTCTTGCCCGTGGTGGGATCCCAGGCCTGCAGCTCGCCGAAATGATCCGCGCCCGGCTTCGTCTTCAGGCCGATGTCTTCCGGCTTGGTGCCGAGCCAGAGCTCGCCCGGCTTGAGCGCGACTTTCTCGCCGGTGAACCCGCCGCAGAAGTTCTCGTTGGCGGGCACGTAGACGAGGCCGGTCTTCTGGCTGTAGGCCGCCGACGGCCAGTCCTTGCCGCCCCACAGCGACGGACAGAACTCGACGCGCTTGCCGATCACCGGCTTGTGCGCGGGGTCGACGATCGGCTTGCCGCTCTCGGGCTCGATGCCCTTCCAGACGTCGGTCGAGACGAACGGCCAGCCGGCGACATAGTTGATCTTGGTCGGCGTGCGCTCGAGCACCCAGAAGATCGCGTCGCGGCCCGGATGGACCAGGCTCTTGATGTTGCGGCCATCGCGCTGCAGGTCGATCAGCATCGGCGCATCGACCTCGTCCCAGTCCCAGGAATCGTTCTGGTGGTACTGGTGATAGGTCTTGATCTTACCGGTGCTCGGATCCAGCGCAAGTACCGAGGAGGTGTAGAGATTGTCGCCGGGATGGGTCTCGCCGGGCCATGGCGCGGCGTTGCCGACGCCCCAATAGATCGTCTTGGTCTCCTTGTCGTAATTGCCGGTCATCCAGGCCGAGCCGCCGCCGTTCTTCCAGTCGTCGCCCTGCCAGGTGTCATGGCCCGGCTCGCCTTCGCCCGGAATGGTGAAGGTCCGCCACAGCTCCTTGCCGTCCTTGGCATCATAGGCCGCGATATAGCCGCGCACGCCGAACTCGCCGCCGGAGCCGCCGACAATGACCTTGCCGTCGACGATCAGCGGCATCAGGGTCATGTACTGGCCCTTCTTGTAGTCCTGCACCTTGGTGTCCCACACCACCTTGCCGGTCTTGGCATCGAGCGCGACGACATGGTCGTCCGTGGTGGCGAGGTAGAGCTTGTCCTCCCAGAGGCCGACGCCGCGGCTGGTCGGGTGCAGCTGGAACAGATCGTCGGGGAGCTGCCGCTTGTAGCGCCAGTATTCGTCGCCGGTCTTGGCGTTGAGCGCGATCACCTGCCCCATCGGGGTCGCCACGAACATCACGCCGTTGTTGACGATCGGCGGCGCCTCGTGACCTTCGACGACGCCGGTGGCAAAGGTCCAGACCGGCGTGAGGTTCTTCACGTTGGAGGTGTTGATCTGATCGAGCGGGCTATAGCCGTGCCCGTCATAGGTGCGCCGATAGAGCATCCAGTTGCTTGGCTCTGGATTTTCCAGCCGCTGCGCTGTGACCGGCGCGTAATTCTCGATCGGACCTGACACGGCGGCGGTCGAGGCGAGGCAGGTGAAGGCGACGAAGCCGGACAGGTACCATTGCTTCCTGGTCATGGACGTTCCCCTTTTCATCCGTTTGAATTCTTGTGTTGAATTCTTGTCGTTCGTCCCGCCGTCCGCCCAACGGCGGATACGGCCTCTCGTGACGCGGGCGCGGGCCCGCACCGTTCATCATCCTGGCTGCGCGCCACCTACCTTTCCGATGAAACTTCCGGCGACGCTGAGCGAGCCGTCAGCGAGCGCCACCGGTAGCGCCGCGAGCCGTCGCGGCGCCGGGCCGAACACGACCTGTGCGCCCGCACGAGGATCGTATTCGGAGTTGTGACACATGCACTTGAACACCTCCTTGTCGCCGACATCGCTCTTCACCCAGGCGGTCACGGGACAACCGGCATGCGAGCAGATCGCCGAATAGGCGATGATGCCGTCGACGGCACGCGCGGCCGTCTTCTCGTCGAGCTCGGCGGGATCGAGCTTGATGATCAGGATCTCGTTGAGCCGGGAGGCGCTGCGCACCACCGATGTCTTGGGATCCTTCGGCCAGGCATGCACCGGCGGTCCGCCGGCCGGCAGGTCGGCCGCGGTGATCAGCTTTCCCTCCTTGTCGCCTTCGGAGAAGACGAGCACATCGCCTTTCTGGGGCCGTTCGTCGGAGCCGGGCGGATCCTCATCTGCGCGCGCGTGCCCGGAACAACCGAGGCAAGCGGTGGTGGCGAGCGCACCGAGCAGGACCGTGCGCCGCGTTTGGTCGGCGCAAGCGTCGGCTTCGGGCTCCCCGGAGTTTTCGGACGATGTGGAATTGGCGGTCAGGGATGCGCGGGACATGTCCACAAGCAGGCGCTGGAACTCTGCCGAAAACAAGGCGAAGAATTGGCACCGCAGTGCATCAATATGGCTTTGCTCGCGTTGATTGAGCGACGATGAACGCATTCAAGCGCGTTTTCACAATTTCAACGTCGCGCCGCGCGAGCGGCATGATGATTTTGCAGATCAGACCGATGATGTTGGTATTGGTGCGGCGCGCTATTCGTCGCGCTGCGCAAACGCAGCGCGACGCCCCTGCATGTTTTGCAGGCAGCCGGGCGTCGTCAGGACCTGAGCACGTGGCGCGGCGCGGCGATCGAACCGGCGACGGTGGCCGATGCCATCTCAAAACTGTCGGCGATGCGGCGCGCCTTGTCGATGAAGAGTGCAGCCGCCGGCGGCGGGCAGACCTCGCGCGCGGTCTGCTCGAACAGATCGAGCCAGCGGTCGAAATGATCGCCCACCAGGCTCAGCGGCAAATGCGCCCGCATCGGCGAGCCGTGATAGCGTCCGCTCATCAGCACGACCGAGGACCAGAAATCCCTGAGCTTGGCGAGATGCTCGTCCCAATTCTGCACGATCCCGAACACCGGCCCCAGCCGTGCATCTTCGCGCACGCGCCCATAGAAGCGGGTGACGAGTTCCCCGATCATCTCTTCGGTAATCCCGGTGCGCTCGATCGCATCCTGGGTCAACAGGTTCCGCCGCGCGGCCGCCGCCTCGCGCTCGGCCTTCAGTCGATCCGACATCTTTGCTTCGTCCGTTTCGTCTTTCCCTCTCCCCCTGTGGGAGAGGGTGGCTCGCCGCACAGCGGCGAGGCGGGTGAGGGGTCTGCCTCCGCGTGCTCCTCAGCGAGTGAGTCTACGGCAACAACCCCTCATCCGGCGCTTCGCGCCACCTTCTCCCACAAGGGGAGAAGGGAACGCCCGCATCCATGCTGGCGCAATTCGCGACGTCCGTCTTTGTCGCAGCGCAAATTGCGAGGATCAGGCGCTATAGATGTAGAAGCCCTGCCCGGTCTTGCGGCCGAGATGGCCTGCATCGACCATCTCTTTGAGCAGCGGCGCCGGCCTGTATTTAGGATCGTTGAAGCCCTTGTAAAAGACCTCCATCACCGAAAGCATGGTGTCGAGCCCGACCAGATCGGCCAGAGCCAGCGGCCCGATCGGATGGTTGCAACCGAGCTTCATGCCGGCGTCGATCTCTTCCGCCGTCGCGATCCCCTCCTGGAGCGCGAAGATCGCCTCGTTGATCATCGGGCACAGGATGCGATTGACGGCAAAGCCCGGGCTGTTCTTGGCGGTGATCGCCACCTTGCCGACGCGCTTGGCGAAATCGAGGGCCTTGGCGTGGGTGTCGTCGGAGGTCTGCAGGCCGCGGATCAGCTCCAGCAGCGCCATCACCGGCACCGGGTTGAAGAAGTGCATGCCGATGAAGCGGTCGGGACGATCGGTCGCCGCAGCGAGCTTCGTGATCGAGATCGACGAGGTGTTGGTCGCAAGCAGCGTGCGCGGCGACAACGTCGCGCAGAGATCCTTCAGGATCTTGACCTTGAGCTCCTCGTTCTCGGTTGCGGCCTCGATGACGAGATCGCAATCGGCAAGCTTCGCCCGGTCGGTGGTGCCGGTGATGCGCTTGAGCGCCGCCTCGCGATCGGCCGCCGACATCTTCTCCTTCTTGACCAGACGCTCGAGGCTGCCGCCGACGGTCGACAGCCCGCGGTTCACCGCCGCATCGGAAATGTCGACCATCACGACCGAGAGCCCGGCCGCCGCGCAGACCTGCGCGATACCATTCCCCATGGTGCCTGCCCCGATGATGCCAACCGTCTGGATCATTGCCTCGTATCCTTCATCCTTGCGGGCGAGCCAATCCCGGCCGGCCCATTGTTCCTGCATCAGGCTCTAGCACCGCCGGCGGGCGCCTGCGACCCTGATCCTGCCCCTTCCTTAAAGCATCCATGGCGGGAATAAAGCCGCTGCCGGTCGCGAAAGGGCACGATTTGGCCGCCTGGCGCGCAATTTGCCTCAAATTGCGTCCCTGCCCGGCCGGGCCAGCGATCTCCCTCAATCGGACGACGCGGCGGAGCTGACGGCGTGGTGTAGTCGGCGCGCAATGGCCGCCGCGAATGCCTCGCGACGCAATTGTGAGATCGAACACATCGGCTTCGTGCCCCACCTGTTAGCGTCGCGCAAATGAAGAACCACATCGGGCTATCAATCATCCTCACCGCTCTGCTCGTCGCCACACAAGGCATGGCAGCCGAAACCAAAGGCGCCGGCTCAACCTTCGTTTCCCCCGTGATGGCGAGATGGACCGACGCGTACAAGGCCAAGACCGGAAACGTCGTCAGCTATCAAGCCGTCGGCTCCGGCATCGGCCTCGGCCTGATCAAGAAAGAAGCCGTCGATTTCGGCGCCAGCGACATGCCGCTCGACCCCAGGGAGTTGGACAGGCTCGGCCTGATGCAATTCCCGATCGTGATCGGAGGCGTCGTCCCCGTGGTCAATATCGACGGCGTCAAGCCCGGCCAGATCCGCTTTACCGGGCAAGTGCTCGCCGACATCTATCTCGGCAGGCTCAAATCCTGGAACGATCCCGCGATCGCCGAGATCAACCCCGACGTCAGATTGCCGAACGCTGCGATCACGGTGGTCCATCGCATCGACGGCTCCGGCACGACGTTCAACTGGTCGAACTACCTCGCGAAGGTCAGCCCGCAGTGGAAAGCCAGCGTGGGCGAAGGCACCTCCGTCGAGTGGCCGCTTGGCCTCGGCGGCCGGGGCAATGATGGTGTCGCCTCGCTCGTCGGTCTCATTCCCGGCGCGATCGGCTATCTCGAATACACTTACGCGCTGCAACGTCTCGACCGGATTTCCTTCGGAATCGTGCAGAACAGCGCCGGCAATTACGCCGTGCCCGACGCCGCATCTTTCCAGGCGGCCGCATCAAGCGCGGACTGGAAGGCGGAAAAGGATTTCCATCTCGTGCTCACCAACGCGCCCGGTGACGACGCCTACCCGATCACAGCGACGACCTTCGTGCTGATGCCGAAGGCGCCGAAATCACCGGAACGATCGGCGGCCGCCATCGATTTCGTCCGCTGGTCGCTGGAAAACGGAAAGTCCGAGGCCCAGACGCTCAACTACGTCCCGCTGCCGCCTGCCTTGATCGACCAGATCGAACGCTATTGGCATCAGAGCATCGACGCGGCCCCCAGGATTTCGGCGTCGACCACCGTCAAACGCTGAGGCTGCAACCGCGGGCGGCCGAGCCGATCCCGGATACCTCGCTCGATGAACCGCTTCCGACAGGGTCGGGAGCGGTTCGCCGCTTCCGGTTCAGCCAGCCACGCCGATCCTTCTGGAAATTCCGCAGTGAATCGTGATCTAGTCGGCAGGAGGCCTGTTGCCGGCTCGCCACGGTGAGAATACGCGGGGGTCCATGAGAGCGGCCGAACCGCTGCAGAGCCCCGGGGACTTTCGAATGGACGTGATCATCTACCACAATCCCGAATGCGGCACGTCGCGCACGACGCTGGCGACGATCCGGAACGCCGGCATCGAGCCGCATGTGGTCGAGTATCTGAAGACACCGCCATCGCGAGCCCTGCTACAGCAGCTCATCGCACGCATGGGAATTTCGGTGCGCGAGGCAGTCCGCGAGAAGGCTGCCCCCTATGCGGAGCTCGGGCTCGCCAACCCCGCGCTGACCGACGATCAGCTGCTCGATACGATGATGGCGCATCCGATCCTGATCAACAGGCCGATTGTCGTGACGCCGAAGGGCGTCAGGCTCTGCCGTCCCTCCGAACTGGTGCTCGATCTGCTGCCGGCGCAACAGCGTCAGGCCGGATGAACGACTTCGCACGATCCATTGGCGCGGCGCTCTCGCTGATCGGCGAAGCCGACGCCGAGCTGCTCGGCATCGTCGCATTGTCGGTGCGCGTCAGCCTGACCGCGAGCATCCTTGCCCTGCTGATCGGCGCGCCGATCGGGGCCTTGCTCGCGATCACGCGTTTCCGCGGGCGGCAGGTGATCATCGTGCTGACCAACGCGCTGCTCGGCCTTCCGCCGGTCGTGGTCGGGCTCGCGCTCTATCTTCTGCTCTCGCGGTCCGGCCCGCTCGGGGTGGCCGGACTGTTGTTCACGCCGGCCGCCATGGTGATCGCGCAGACGCTGCTCGCCACCCCGATCGTGGTGGCGCTGGTGCACCGGCCTGCGAGCCTGCTGTGGGCGGAATATGGCGACCTCGCACGGATCGACGGGCTGTCGGTCTTCCGCTGCATGGCGCTGCTGTTCGCGCTCGGCCGGACCTCGCTGCTGACGGCCTTTCTCGCCGCCTTCGGGCGCGCCATCGCCGAGGTCGGCGCCATCATCATCGTCGGCGGCAACATCCGCGGCTTCACGCGCACGATGACGACCGCGATCGCGCTGGAGACCAGCAAGGGCGACCTGCCGCTGGCACTCGGACTCGGACTGATCCTGCTCGCGCTCAGCGTCGCGGTGTCGACCGTCGCCTTCCTGCTAGTGGGACGCGTTGGGGAAAAATAGCTGCTCACCGCCCACCTTGTAGCCGGCGATCGCCTCCTGCCCCTTCGGCGAGACCAGCCAGTCGATGAAGGCTTGCCCATCCTTCGCCTTCACGTTCGCATGCTTTGCCGGATCGACCAGCATGACGCCGTACTGGTTGAACAGCCGCTTGTCGCCCTCGGTCAGGATGGCGAGCTCGCCGCGATTCTTGAAGGACAGCCAGGTGCCGCGGTCCGACAGAACATAAGCGTTCGACGACGACGCCATGTTCAGCGCCGGGCCCATGCCCTGGCCGATCTCACGATACCAGCTGTCCTTGCCGGCACTGATGTCGACGCCCGCCTCCTTCCACAGCCGGAGCTCGGCCGCGTGCGTGCCGGACTTGTCGCCGCGCGAGATGAACTGTGCCTTCACTGCCGCGACCTTGCGCAGCGCATCGGTGACATCCTTGCCTCCGGCGATCTTTGCGGGATCGCTCTTGGGCCCGACGACGACGAAGTCGTTGTACATGACGTCGAAGCGCTTCACGCCCTGCCCTTCGGACATGAACTTGTCCTCGGCAGCCCGGTCGTGGACGAACACCACGTCGGCATCGCCGCGCCGCCCGATATCCAGCGCCTGGCCGGTGCCGACGGCAACGACCTTCACGCTGATGCGCTCGGCCTTCTCGAACAGCGGCAGCAGATGGCCGAACAGGCCCGACTGTTCCGTCGAGGTGGTCGAGGCCACGGTGATGGTGCGCTCCTGCGCGAACGCGATGGTGGACCAGAGCAGAGCCGCTCCGATGGTGACAATCTTCCTCCTCATGCGTCGTCCCCCAACAAACAATGAGGATCCTGAATAACCTCTGGCGATGACGACGGGAACCCCGACATTCGACCGCAGAGAGTTGAAGCGGTGGCGTCAAATCGGCAGGAACGGCGTTGGCGCGGGCGGATTGTATGGGGATGTAACGTCAAGGAGAATCCCATGAAAAAGATCATCTTGGCATCGGCGTGCATCATGGCGCTCGCGGCTGGTGGTGCCTTCGCGCAGACACAACCCGCTCCAGGCGCCTCCGGTCAGGGCGACGTCGGCCCCTCCTCGCGCGGCCCCGCGACCAAGGGCATGACGACCGGCAAGTCGTCGAACATGCAGAACGAGGCCAGCGACAGCAAGGGCGCGCAGCAACCATCGGCGGGCGGCACCAACACGAATAACATGGGCAGCCAGGCCGGAGGCAGCGCGGGCGGCGGCAGCGCCGGCGCCGGCAAGTAGCCGAAGATCGAAAAATCCCGGAGGGGATCACCGTCCCCTCCCGCAGGCCGACCGGCGTCGATCAACGGCCGGGGCAATATCTCATCACGCTGCGGATCCCCTGTGCCTCCGGTTCCTTCATCCATCCGATTTCCCTGGCCAGCCAAAGCTTGTCGTCGCCGATGACATAGGCGAACGTCATGGTGTCGAAGCCTCTGGGATTGCGGACCGTGACCTCGCCGCAGGCCACCTCGATCGAGCGGCCCTGCGGGTCGGATGCGGGGCTGGTCCAGGAAATGTGGGATTTCCGCATTCGGCGGGATCAAATGAGCGGCGATCTTTGGCGTGAGATCATTTGCCAAGGCAGGTGCGCAGATCAATGCGGCGAGGACCGCAGCCGGATATATCTTGCGGATCACGTCTTCTCTCCTTCGCTTTCGAAGGAAGCGTATCCGTGATCGGCGCCGCAGCTCTGTGGGAGCGATCACATTGGCAGCCGGTGCACGGCGGCCTGATGACAACCGCCTTTCTCGATGATGCCTGACACATCATGCAGCCGCCCGCGCGCGGGATGCGTGGATGTTCTGCAATTGGTCCCGTCTACATTGACAGGGGTGTGACGGCCGGGGCAGTTTTTCACATTGCTGGCGAATCAGCGATTGCCTCACGCCGAGTACCTCTTGGACAACTCCCAGTGCTTTCGAGACTGATATCGTTGCTGCGCCGCATCCCCGCGGTGAAATGGGCGTTCACCCGGCTTCGGCCCTTGCCGCATGGCGGCAGCATCGACGGTGCGGCGGTGGTCGCCGAACAGCCTGTCATCGTTGCCGACAACGCTGAAGCTCTTCCGGCTCTCGACACCGGCATCGGCACTGATCCGCTGCGCAGCGACGCCGCGGTCGCCGAGAACGGCACCGCCCACCCTGTCATCGCGGAAGCAGCAGCCGATGTCGCCGGCAGCGACGATTCCCTGCAGCAGGCGCCGACAGAATTCGAGCCGGTCTTGGTCGCAGAGGTTTTGGTCTCGAACGAGGCAGCCGGCGAGACGGTCGACGGTCCCAAACCAGTCGATGTTCCTGAACCCGTCATCGCCAATGATCCGCCTGTGGAGCTTTCGACGAAGCCCGAGTCCGACGCCATTGAAGCGGTCGGGGCCATCGACGTCGAGGACGAGCCGGCCAAAGCGGCCGAGCCCGTCATCAGCAGCGATCCACCTCCCGAGTTCGCGGCCGGCGTTGAGCCTGATGTGGCCGAGGAGACCTCGTCCAATCTCCAGGTCGCTTCGGTTGATGTCGCTCCGGTTGATGTCGCTTCGGTTGATGTCGCTTCGGTTGACGCCCCCGCGCTCGTCGTTGCCGACGATCCCTCCACCGTTGCCGTCGTGGATGTCGAGCCTGTTCTAGACGATACCCATGTCACGCTTGCCGATCGCGACGTCCCGGCGGAGCCTGTCGCTGAAGACAAGATCGACAGCGATTCCGCCTCCGGCACTGCGGTGGCAACCGAGCCGGTCGCTGCAAGCGATCCTGCCCCTGTCGCCGCGGAGGACTCTTCCGCCGACGCCCTCGTGGTCACGCATGATGGGCCGGCTCCGGCGCTCCCGGCTCCACGTGAAGAGATTCGCAGTGCGCCGAAACTTCGCGCGAAGGCCACGGAACCTGCCGATCGCACCGCGCTGATCCGGCAGCGCTGGGCCGAAACCGGAATCAGGATGTGGAATCCCCGCCTTCACGGCACCGGCGAAGCCACGCTGAACATCCAGGGCAGCGTTGGGCTGCTGCCGCCAGCGCCCAACGAGACGATGCCGCGCTACGACAAGCTGGAATTCAAGATGCTCGGCGGACAGATCGTCTGCGAAGGCGTCATCGTCGAGGCCCCCGCGCAGGCAAGCCATCGCAGCTTCACCCGGCTCGCCGAGCCAGGGAAGCTCGACCGGGTTCGCGAACCGGTGCGGGAACGCCAGGCCGCTCTGGCCTGATCCTTTCCGCTGCAAGCGTCGTCACGCCGTGCTAGGCTGAGGTTTCCCGGACATGGGAGATCACATGCCTGCGAAGCTGTTGCCACTGATCGTGATCGCCGCCCTCTGCGTCTCGCAAGGAGCCTTTGCGGCGTCCGGCAAACGGCCTCACCACACGCCCGCCACCGATCCCGCCGCGCCCTACAAGGCCGACCGGCTCTCCTCATCGCGCAGCGAGACCATCCTCAACACGCCCGGGCAGACCACCGTGCTGACGCGAGAAGTCCTCGACGACATGAATGCGCGGAGCCTCCGGGATGCGATGCGCTCGACCGCAGGGGTCACGATCGGACGCTAGAGCATGATCCGGAAAAGTGCGCAGCGGTTTTCCGTAAAGATCATGCTCAACAATCCACGCGAGCGCCGACGGCAGCGTCTGTGCGATCGTCGGCCGATCGACGTGCTTCGCGTTGCGCACGAACAGGAACTGATAGTGGTAGCCCTTCTCCGCCAGGACCTTGGCTCCCCCGCTGGGCAGCGCAATCGCATTTGGGAGGATCTCTCCGTGTCCATCCTTCGAGGCAAGACGTTGCGCCGAAGCGCATGGTTAGCAGAGCGTAACGGCGGTTTTTGTAGGACTTCGCCGCGATACGCCTGCTGCCGCAGCCCCGTATCGTTAACACAGCCTCACCGTTGCACGCGTCCGGAAATGCAGCGGTAGCGCGCAACCTGCGCTGGTCTATCGCGCAGGACCCGATCTAACGGGCCCTTTACCCACGCTATGCAAGATCGCCGGCGTTTTCAGGATCCGGGGCTCGTATTTCAATGCCTGTTGCCGATTTGAAGTCTTACTTCGCCGCCGCAATGCGGCTGTTTCGCGTGCCGGCCGACAATCCCGAGCTGACGCGCGCGCAGTTCGACGCCTTCTCCAAGCAGATCCCGCTGCTCTACTTCATCCTGATCACCAACACGATCGCGGTCGCATATACCTATGTGCCGCTGGCGCCGGCCTCACTCAGCATGATCGTGCCCGGCGTATTGATCGCGGTGGCGGGCTATCGGACCTTCTGGTGGCTGCGGCAGCGCCACGTCGTCCGCAGCGACGCCGACATCCTGCGCAATCTGCGTCTCACCAACTGGATCGCGGCACCGATCGCGGCGGGCTTCACCGTCTGGTCGTTCGCCCTCTATCCCTATGGCGATCCCTTCGCCAAGAGCCAGGTGGCCTTCTACATGGCGGTGACCGTGATCGGCTGCATCTTCTCGCTGATGCATCTGCGTTCGGCCGCGCTGATCGTGACCCTCGTCGTCGACGTGCCCTACGTCGTGTTCTACTTCGCCACGGGCGAGCCGACGCTGGAGGCGATGGCCGTCAACAATTTGCTGGTCACCGGCGCGATGGTGACGGTGCTGACCATCTACTACCGGGACTTCGCCGATCTCGTCGCCAGCCGCAAGTCGCTGCTGGCACAGCAGGCGGCGACCCAGGCACTCTCGGACGAGAACTTCCGCCTCGCCAATCTCGATTCCCTCACCGAGCTGCCGAACCGCCGCCGCTTCTTCGCCGAACTGACGAGCGCCTTTGCCGACGCCGAGCGCAGAAACGTTCGCGTCGCGGTCGGCATCATCGACCTCGACGGCTTCAAGCCGATCAACGACAATTACGGCCACAGCGTCGGCGACCGCGTCCTGATCGAGGCGGGTCGCCGCATCCGCGAGGTCTGCGAGGGCTTCGGCCCGCAACGCGTGGAATTCGCCCGGCTCGGCGGCGACGAGTTTGGCCTCGTCGTCTGTGGCGATCCCGACGATGCCGATCTGGCACGGCTCGGCGAACGTATCGGCGGGCAGGTCAAGCTGCCATACCAGCTCGACACCGCCCACACCGGCCTGTCCTGCTCGATCGGTTTTGCGCTGTTTCCGGACTCCGCGACGACGTCGGAAGCTCTCTATGAATGCGCCGACTATTCGCTCTATCATGCCAAGCGCCAACTGCGCGGACGCACCGTGATCTTCTCGGGCGAGCTCGAGGCCGAGATCCGCAGCCGCGGCGTGATCGAGAATTTGCTGCGCACCTCCGATTTTGGCGCCGAGATGGAGCTGGTGTTCCAGCCGATCGTCGATGCCATGAGCGAGCACACTGCGGGTTTCGAGACGCTGGCGCGCTGGCACAGCCCCCGTCTCGGCTGGGTTTCCCCCGCCGACTTCATTCCGGCGGCCGAGCGCATCGGCCTGATCCGCCCACTGACGCAGACGCTGCTGGCGCGGGCGCTCGCGACGGCCAAGACCTGGCCCGACGACATCCGCCTGTCGTTCAACCTGTCCGCCCACGACGTCTGTGCCGCCGAAGGCATCCTGCCGCTGATCTCCATCATCGAGAAGAGCGGCCTGTCGCCGCGTCGGATCGACTTCGAGATCACCGAGACCGCCGTCACCTTCGATTTCGTGCGCGCGCAGCAGTCCATCTCGACGCTGAAGGCGATGGGCTGCGGCATCTCGCTGGACGATTTCGGCACCGGCTATTCCTCGTTGAGCCACGTGCACCGGCTGCCGCTCGACAAGATCAAGGTCGACCGCAGCTTCGTCGCCGACATCAACGAGAATCCGGTCAGTCACAAGATCATCAAGTCTTTGACGGGCCTCTGCGACGACATGGAGATCGCCTGCGTCGTCGAGGGCGTCGAGACCCGCGCCCAGCTCGACACCCTGCGCCGGCTCGGCTGCGACTTCATCCAGGGCTATTATTTCGCAAGACCCATGTCAGCCGATGCGATCGGCGACTATCTCGCGAACGAACGCCAGCGCCTCGACGGCGCCAAGGTCGTGGCCTAGCGGGCTAAACGTCAGACCGCGCAGTAGCGTTCCTGGATGTCCTTGTCCGCGAGCAGCGCCGCAGCGCTGCTCTCGTGCACGACCTCGCCCTGGTCGATGATCACGGCGCGGTCGGCCAGCCGCAGCGCCCATTCGACGTTCTGCTCGACCAACAGCAGCGTCTTGCCCTCGTCACGCAGGCGGCGGAACAGCACGCCCATCTCCTCGACGAGGACGGGCATGATGCCCTCCGAGGGCTCGTCCAGCAGGATCATCTTGGGCTTGCCGATCAGTGCGCGCGCGATCGCCAGCATCTGCTGCTCGCCACCGGAGAGCGTCACGCCCTCCTGGTCGAGGCGCTCCTTCAGGCGCGGAAAGGTCGCGGCGATTTCGTCGATCGCGGCCCGCTCCTCGATGCCGCTGCCGGCCGCGACGAGACCGAGCCGGAGGTTCTCGCGCACCGACAGCCCGGGAACGATGCGCCGCTCCTCGGGCACGTAAGCGAGGCCAAGGTGGAAGCGCTGATGGGCGCGCAACGGCAGGAGCTCCATGCCTGCAAAGCGCACGCGGCCGGTCGCCTTCGGCATGAGGCCCATCATGGTTCGCAAGGTCGTGGTCTTGCCGGCGCCGTTGCGGCCGACGAGGGCAACCACCTCGCCCTTCTTCACGTGCAGGGAGATGCCGTGGAGGATGTGGCTCGCGCCATACCAGGCGTGGAGATCTTCGATTTCGAGCAGCGCTGTCTCAGCCATAGCCTTCACTCTGTCCGAGATAGACCCGGCGGACTTCCGGATTGCTCCTGATCTCGTCGGGCGCGCCGTCCGCGAGCAGGCGGCCGTGGTGCAGCACCACCACGCGCTTGGACAGGCCCAGCACCATCTTCATCTTGTGCTCCACCAGCAGTACCGTGCGCTTGTCGGCGAGCCGCTCCAGCAGAGCGACCATGTCCTTGGTCTCTTCGGGACCCATGCCGGCGGTCGGCTCGTCGAGCAGCAGCAACTCCGGCTCGGAGACCAGCGCGATCGCGATCTCCAGCGCACGCTGCTGGCCATGCGAGAGGAACTTGGCAAATTCGCTTCGCCTGCCGAGAAGCCCCACCGCGTCGAGGGCCGCATCGGCACGCGCATGCAATTCGGTCAGCCGCGCGCGATTGCGCCAGATGTCGTAGCTCACGGTCAGCGCCTGGGCCGCGACGCGGACGTTCTCATGCACCGACAGGTCCGGAAAGATGTTGGTGATCTGGTAGGAGCGCGAAATGCCCTGGTGCACGAAGCGGTGCTGCGGCAAGCCGTTCAGCTCGCGCCCCCTGAATTGCAGCTTGCCGGAGGTCGGCGTCAGCGCACCGGAGAGGATGTTGAAGAACGTGCTCTTGCCAGCCCCATTCGGCCCGATGATCGAGGTGAGCTGCCCCGCCGCAAAGGACAAGGTAATATCCTCGAGCGCGACAAAGCCGCCGAAGCGCTTGCCGATTCCCTCGGCGCGAAGCAGTTCGCCGCTCATCGCCGCGCCTTTCCGATGCGAAGGGCATCCAGCAGCGTGCCCCAGATGCCCTTGGGCAGGAACAGCACGAACAGCACGAAGATTGCGCCGACGAAGATCTGCCAATGCGGCGTCCAGAGCGAGATGACATCCTCCAGGATCAGGAAGCTCGCCGCGCCGACGAAGGGTCCGAAAAAGCTGCGGGCACCGCCGAGCAGCACCATCATCACGATCATGCCCGAGGTCTGGTAGTGCAGGATGTCGAGCGGCACGATCGACAGATGCAGCGCCAGCATGCAACCGCCGAGCGAGGAGATCGCGCCCGACAGCATGAACACGACCAGCTTGCTGCGCTCTACGTCGTAGCCGCAGGCCCGCGCGCGCTGCTCGTTCTCGCGGATCGCCTCGATGACGGCCCCGAACGGCGAGTTCAGGATGCGCGACTGGAACCACATCGCCAGCGCCGCGAAGGCCATCAGCACGTAATATTTGTTGATGGGGTCGAGGAAATTGACCTGGAGGCCGAACAGGCTGATGCGGTCGACGGTGAAGCCGCGCAGGCCGTTCTCGCCGCCGGTGAAGGAGGACGCCTGGAGCGCGACGTAGTAGACGAGCTGCGCCAAAGCGAGCGTCACCATGGAGAAATAGATGCCGCGGGTGCGCGTCGAGACAATGCCGATCAGGGCCGCCAGGCAGGTGCTGAGACCCACGGCGAGCGCGACCGCGGCAAACCACGGCACGCCATAGCGGCCGATCGCAATGCCGGTACAGTATGCACCCGCCCCGAAGAACGCGGCCTGCCCGAACGACAACAGCCCGGTGTAGCCGAACAGCAGATTGTAGCCCATCACCACGACGCCGTAGATCAGGACGTTGACGGCCAGCGCCTTGGACGGCAGCAGCCAGGGCAATATCGCCAGCACGGCGATGGAGAGCAGCACGCGGTGGTCGAGAAGCCGGCCGAGCCCGCTCGGCGCAGGCTTGGCGAGAGCCTCGCCGCTCGAAGGGTGCGTCACGCCGTCCTCCCTCTCACGCCGAACAGGCCTTGCGGGCGGATCAGCAGCACCACCGCCATCAGCGCGAACATGACGATGGTCGCCATTTCAGGCGCGAACAGCGCCACCAGGCTGATGGAAATGCCGACCATGAGGCCGGCCACGACCGCGCCGACGATCGAGCCGAGACCGCCAATCACCGTGACGACAAAGGCTTCGGCCAGTACCAGCGAGCCCATCTCCGGATTGACGCTGCGCATCGGCCCGGCGAGCACGCCACCCAGCGCGGCGAGACCGACGCCGAGCCCGAAGATCGCAAGCCACACCCGGCCAATATCGACACCGAGCACCTGCATGATGGTGGGATCGCGCGCACCTGCGCGCACGATCAGGCCGACACGGGTCTTCTCCAGCGCCAGCCAGAGCGCCAGCAGCACCACCGCCACCAGCGCGATGACGAACAGGCGGTAGCGGGGGAAGAAGCCGATGCCGAGATCGAGCACGCCGATCAACTGCGGCGGGGTCGGAAACGGAATGCCGTCGCTGCCGAACACGATGCGCACGCCCTCGACCAGGACGTAGCTGAGGCCGAAGGTGAGCAGCAGCGGATCGTCGATCGAGCGTCCATACAGCCTGCGGATCAGCACGAACTCGATCAGCATCCCGAAGGCGCCGATCAGGATGGGCGCGAGCAGCAGCCCCCACCAGAAGCTTCCGGTGAGCGAGGCCAGATACAGCCCGGCATAGGCCCCGATCATGAACAGCGCGCCATGGGCGAAATTGACCACCCCGAGCATGCCGAACACGATCGTCAGTCCAAGCGCAGTGATCACCAGGACCGCCCCAAGGGCGATCCCGGAGAGAAGCTGCATGATGATCAGCGACAGGTCCATCGTCACAGGCTTCAGGTGGCGTGGCCGAGCTCGCTGCAGCTGCGCAGCATGTCGTCCGAGCCGGTGTCGTTGGCGAGAATGGCGAACAGATCGTTGTCGCCCGCCATGGCGGACTTCTTCTTGGACTCCAGCACCAGCACCGACTGAACCGACTGATGGTCGCATTTGCGGTAATGCTGCGGCCCCTTGGTCAGATCATATTGCAGCTTCTCGAGCGCATCGACCACCTTATCGGTGTCGGTGCCGCCGGCGGCCTGCATCGCAGCCAGCAACGATCCGACGCCGGAATAGCCATAGGCGCCGT
Organism: Bradyrhizobium sp. CCBAU 65884; assembly: GCF_028128835.1. Lineage (NCBI taxonomy): Bacteria > Pseudomonadati > Pseudomonadota > Alphaproteobacteria > Hyphomicrobiales > Nitrobacteraceae > Bradyrhizobium > Bradyrhizobium sp. CCBAU 65884. The sequence continues at coordinate 115,802 of NZ_LBJU01000129.1, forward strand.
AGTCGGTCGGGATCGCGCCGCCATTGGCAGCCTTGAACGCTGCATTGAAGGCGGCTGCCGACTTGCTCTGCGTCTCCAGGCCCCAATAGTAGTTGGCGCCGCCGACGACGCCCTCGAACACGTCGGGGCCGACCGCGAGGCGCTGGTTGTGCAGGATGACGGGGACCACGATCTTCATCTGCTGCTTGACGCCGAAATCCACCGCCTGCTTGATCGCGTTGGCCTGGTCGCGGCCGAAATTGGAGATGCAGAGCACGTCAGGCCGCATCGACATCAGGCGCGGCATGAAGGTGGAATAGTCGGCCGCACCGAACGGATGCAGGATCTCGCCGACATTGTCGGCGCCAATCGCGGCCTGCGCGCGCTTGAAGCCGCGCAGCATCTCATGCCCATAGGCGTAATCAGCAACAAGATGCGCGACCTTCATGCCCTTCTTCAGCGTCTGCCGCGCCACGGCAGCTGTCGTCATGTGTGGGTTCAGCGCTTCATGGAAGGTGTATTTGCTGAAATCCTTGGCTTCGTTGATGGTGTCCGACTGGCTGATCGAGACGTAGATCACGCCGCGGGCGCGGGTGACCTCGTTGACCGCGAGCTGCACGGCGCTCGATAGCGCGCCGACCACGGCATGAACCTTGTCCTTCTCGATCAGTTCGAGCGTACGCGTCGCGGCCTCACCGGCGTTGAGCTTGTCGTCGCGCACCAGCAGCTCGACCTTGCGGCCGCCGATGCCGCCCTTGTCATTGACGAGCTTCACCGCCAGCTCGGCGCATTTGACCTGATCGCGCGCTTCCGCCGCGAACGGGCCGGTCAGCGGCGTCGGAAAGCCGATGCGGATCGTCTCGTCCGCGGCGCGGCCGAGCCGGGGCATGGCAAGCAGCGCCGCGCCGGCCGAGAGGCCGGCGAGTGCGGTACGGCGAGTTATCTTCGACGTCGAACCGGATTTGGGCATGATTTCCTCCAATTGTCTTTTTTCTAGAAACGCTTCAGGGCTTTCAGGACTTTGGCAGGCGTGATCGGGATCGAATTGATCGTCGCACCAAACGGCGCGAGCGCGTCGTTGACCGCATTGAGCACGCAAGCCGACGCCGCCGCCGTGCCGGCCTCGCCGACGCCCTTGGCGCCGAGCTCGGTGTCGGCGGTCGGCGTCTCGACATGGGCGATGACGATGTCGGGCATCTCCATCGGCATCGGCACGAGGTAATCGGCGAGCGAGCCGTTCATGAGCTGACCGGTGTCGCTGTAGCGGCATTCCTCGAACAGCGCAGCACCCAGCCCCTGCACGATGCCGCCGCGGAGCTGTTCGTCGACCAGCATCGGATTGATGACGCGGCCGCAATCCTCGACGATGAAATGCTTCAGGAGCTTGATGAAACCGGTCTCGACATCGACCTCCAGCGAGCAGCCCTGGATGCCGTTGGTGAAGGCAAAGGGATAGCCCTGCGGCGCGAAATGATGGCTCACCGTGAGCTGCGCCTGCGTGCCCGGCGGCAGTGTGTCGGAGCGGAAATAGGCAATGCGTGCGATCTCGGAGATCGGAATCCGCGGGTTCCGCGTGCCTGCGTCGACGATTTCGCCATCGACGATGTCGAGCGCCGACGGTTGCTCCTGGAGGATCAGCGCGGCGATCTCCAGGATGTTGCGCTTGAGCGCGCGCGTCGCCTGCAGCGCGGTCTCACCGCCGATGCCGGCGCCGCGGCAGGCCCAGGTCGCCCCGCCATGCGGCGTCACCTCGGTATCCCCGGTGATGACCTTGACGTGCTCCTGGGCAAGGCCGAGCTGGTCGGCCACGATCTGGCTGATGATCGCCTCGGTGCCCTGCCCCTGCTCGGTGACCGAGATCAGGCAGCGGACCTCGCCCGACGGCGTCAGGCTGAGATTGGCGCCGTCCTGCGAGGAGATGCGCGCGCCGCCAACGCCATAGAACGCAGGGCTGGGATTGGTGATCTCGACGAAGGCGGCGATGCCGATGCCGCGATAGACGCCGCGCTTGCGCAAATCCGCCTGCTCGGCACGCAAGCCGTCATAGTCCATCATCTCGTGCAGGCGCTTCAGGCACGCCTGATGCGACAGCGCCTCGAAGCGGTAGCCGGTCGGCGAGGTTTGGGGATAGGCATTATCGGGGATGACGTTCCGCGCACGGATGGCGAAGGGATCGAGGCCGATCTTGCTTGCTGCCATATCGACCAGCCGCTCCGTGACGGCGCAGGCGATGGGATGGCCGACGGCGCGATACTGGCTGGTCTGCACCTTGTTCTGGAAGATCACCTCCAGCGTGGCGCGGTAATTCTTGAAGCGATAGGGCGCGCCGATCAGGCGAATGACCTGGTTGCCCTCGACCACGCTGGTGCGCGGATAGGTCGAGAACGCGCCGATCGCGGTCAGATCCAGCACGTCCATCGCCAGGATCTCGCCCCTGGCATCGAGCGCCATGCGGGCGCGGACGCGGTGGTCGCGCGCGTGGATGTCGGAGACGAAGGACTCCATGCGATCGGCAACGTACTTCACGGGACGGCCGAGCAGGATCGAGAGACCGACCACCGCCATGTCCTCGTGATAGACATGCAGCTTCATCCCGAAGGAGCCGCCGATGTCGGTCGCGATGACGCGGACGCCCGCTTCCGGGATGCCGTAGTGGCGGGAGTAGAGGTCCTGGAACTGGTACGGCGTCTGCGTGCCGTGATGCACGGTGAGCGTGCCCGCGGACGGATCGTAATCCGCGACAATGGCACGCGGCTCCAGCGTCACTGCGGTATGGCGGCCGAAGGAGAACTCCTCCTCCACCACATGGGCCGCATGCGCAAAGGCGTCGTCGACGGCGCCGTTGTCGAGCTGGCTGCGGAAGCAGGTGTTGTTGGCGCTGCCGGGATTGACCAGCGGACCGCCGGCCTCGCGTGCGCCGTCGATGTCGACGACGACGGGAAGGTCCTCGTAGTCGACCTCGATCAGCTCCAGCGCATCTTCGGCGATCGCCCGGCTCTCGGCAACGACGGCGACCACCGCCTGTCCGGCCCAGACCACGCGATCGAGCGGCAGCGGCAATTGCGGTGCGGAGGTCATGCCCTTGAAATGATCGAGCGTGCCAGTCCAGGGCGTGCAGATCCTGGCGAGATCGGCGCCGGTGGCGACGAGATGCACGCCTTCGATTGCACGCGCCTGCTCGGTCTTGATCGCGACGATCTTCGCATGCGCATGCGGGCTACGCAGGAACGCGGCGAAGAGCATACGCGGCAGACGGAGGTCGCTGACATAACGTCCCCGCCCGGCCAACAGCCGCTTGGCGTTCGGCCGCGGCACGGAACGGCCGATATAGGAGTTGGGCCGATCGAGCGAGGTCAGCGGCGCGCTCATGCTGCGCCTCCGCGTGCGCTGCGCGCTTTGGCCACCGCGTCGATGGCATCGACGATCGCTTCATAGCCGGTGCAGCGGCAGTAATTGCCCGACAGCGCGTCGCGGATCTCGTCGCGGCTCGGCTGCGCCGTCTGCGAGAGCAGCTCGTTGGCGTTGATCAGCATGCCCGGCGTGCAAAAGCCGCATTGCAGCGCATTGCGGCGATGAAATTCGGCCTGGAGATCGGCGAGCAGGCCGCTCTCGCTGAGCCCCTCGATCGTGTCGATCCTGCCGCCATCAGCCTGCACCGCAAAGATCAGGCAGGAATGCACGGCGCGGCCGTCGAGCTGCACCAGGCAGGCACCGCAAGCGCCCATCTCGCAGCCGGCATGCGTGCCCGTCAGCTCGAGCCTGTCGCGCAGGCAATCGACCAGCGTATCACGCGGCGCGACCTCGCAGGCGACCTTGCGGCCGTTGACGACGAGGCGGACTCGCACCGTCTCGTCCGCCTCGTTCAGCAGGCTGTCGTCGAAGCCGCTCATGCTCCCTCACCGAGACGTCCGAGCAGGCGGCCAAGCAATACGCGGGCGAGATGCAGCCGCATCGCCGGCGGCACCTCGTCGCTCTCGGGCGGCGCGAGATCGCCTTCGAGCGCGCCTTGCGCGGCAGCGATGCATGCCGCATCCAGGCTCGCGCCGATCAAAATTGTTTCCGCCCCTTTGACCCGTGCCGGCGTGTTACCGACGGAGAAGAAGGAGATGCGGATGTCGTCAATGCGCTCCCCGGTGCAGGTCGCAAGGATGCCGCAACCGACCAGTGCATAGTCCCCGCGCCGCCGCGCCAATTCGTCGAACGCAAAGCGCTGATCCGCCCTGAACAGCGGAACGTAGATCGCGGTGATCAGCTCGCCGGGCTGTAGCGCCGTCTCGAACAGGTCGATGAAGAAGTCGTCAGCCTTGACGCGCCGGCGGCCTGAGGGCCCGGCGATCTCGATCTCGGCATCCAGCGCCAAGGTCATCGCCGGAAATTCGGAGGCGGGATCGGCCAGTGCGACGCTGCCGCCGAGCGTGCCGCGGTTGCGGATCGCGGGATGGGCGACGAACGGTGCCGCAGCGTGCAGCAGCGGCGCGAACTCGGCAATCAACGGCTCGCTCAGCATTTCGCAATGGCGCGTCAGCGCACCGATGCGCAAGCTGTCACCTTCGCGCCTGACGCCGCGCAGTTCGTCGATGTGGGTGATGTCGATCAAAAGCCGCGGCGCCTGCAGGCGCAGCGACAGCGCCGGCACCAGGCTCTGGCCGCCGGCGATGAAACGCGCATCGTCCCCGGCGCGTGCGTGAGCATCCAGCGCCTGGTCGATCGTCGCAGCCCGAAAATAGCTGAAAGCCCGCGCCTTCACTGCCGTTTCCTCGATATCCATCGGCTCATCAGCCGGGATGCCAGATTTGTAACCATCTGGTCTCAAAATCCTGACACGGCTCCCGAGATCGGTCAACAGGAAATGACCATTTGGTCACAAAAGCACCTTGGGCTATGAAGACAGGGTTACGTTGATTCAGCGACGAGATGGCCCGAAAAGCGCAGAAAACTTTGAGGCGACCGGTCCGCAAGCGGACCGAGACAGGCAGCAAGTCCGCGCCAAAGCGTCGCAACATGCGCGCGGCCGACCGCGAGCGCGCGATCGTGGACGAGGCCATCCGCTTCTTCGCCGAGCGCGGCTTCGAGGGTCAGACCCGCGAGCTCGCCAAGCGCATGAGCATCACGCATTCGGCGATCTACCGCCACTTCCCGAGCAAGGAAGCGCTGATCGAGCGAGTCTACCAGGAGGTCTATCTCAGCCGCTGGTCGCCCGATTGGGGACCGATGATCCGCGACCGTTCGTTGTCACTCGAAGCAAGGCTCACACGCTTTTATCTCGACTATGTCGAACGCGTGTTCGAATACAATTGGGTACGGATCTTCGTGTTCTCCGGCATGAAGTCATTCGGCATCACCAGCCGCTATCTCGACATCGTCCGCCGCGAGATCATCGAACCGGCGGCGGCCGAACTGCGCCACGAGCTCAAACTGCCCGACTCGAAAGCTCACTCATTGGGTGAGCGCGAGACCGAGCTGTTCTGGGGCCTGCACGGCCGCATCTTCTATCTCGCCATCCGAAAATTCATCTACGAGACGCCGATCCCGCCCGATCTCGACGCCATCGTCCGGGACGCCGTCCAGACCTTCATGGACGGCGCGAAGACGACGATGCCGAAGCTGCTGGCGAGCAGCTAGCTACTTCGCAAGGCTCGGCAGATCGAGCCCCTTGTCACGGGCGCAGTCGATCGCGGTCTCGTAACCCGCGTCGGCATGGCGCATGACGCCGGTCGCCGGATCGTTCCAGAGCACGCGCTCGATCCGCTTGGCCGCTTCCGGCGTGCCGTCGGCCACGATCACCATGCCGGCATGCTGGGAATAGCCGATGCCGACGCCGCCGCCATGATGCAGCGACACCCAGGTCGCGCCACTGGCGCAATTGAGCAGCGCGTTCAGCAGAGGCCAGTCGGACACCGCGTCCGAGCCGTCCTTCATCGCTTCGGTCTCGCGGTTGGGGCTTGCCACCGAGCCGCTGTCGAGATGATCGCGGCCGATCACGATCGGCGCCTTGAGCTCGCCGCGTGCCACCATCTCGTTGAAGGCAAGGCCGAGGCGATGGCGGTCACCGAGGCCAACCCAGCAGATCCGAGCCGGCAGCCCCTGGAACTTGATGCGCTCCTTGGCCATGTCGAGCCAATTGTGCAGATGCTTGTCGTCGGGCATCAGCTCCTTCACCTTGGCGTCGGTCTTGAAGATGTCCTCGGGATCGCCCGACAGCGCAGCCCAGCGGAACGGCCCGACGCCGCGGCAGAACAGCGGGCGGATATAGGCCGGCACGAAGCCGGGAAAATCGAAGGCGTTCTTCAGGCCCATGTCCTGCGCCATCTGGCGGATGTTGTTGCCGTAATCGAGCGTCGGAATGCCCTGCGCATGGAAATCCAGCATCGCCTGGACATGCTCGACCATCGACGTCTTCGATGCACGCTCGACCCCCTTCGGATCGGAGCCGCGCTTGGCTTCCCACTCGGCGAGCGTCCAGCCCTTCGGCAAATACCCGTTGATCGGATCATGCGCGCTGGTCTGGTCGGTGACGATGTCGGGTTTGACGCCGCGGCGCACCAGCTCCGGGAAGATCTCCGCGGCATTGCCGAGCAGGCCGACCGAGATCGCCTTCTTCGTCTTGGCGGCCTCTGCCATGATCGCCAGCGCCTCGTCGAGCGTTGCGGCCTGGCGATCGAGATAGCCGGTGCGCAGCCGCATCTCGATGCGGCTCGGCTGGCATTCCACCGCGAGCATCGAAGCGCCGGCCATGGTCGCGGCCAGCGGCTGCGCACCGCCCATGCCACCGAGGCCAGCGGTGAGAATCCATTTGCCGGCAAGGCTGCCGCCATAATGGCGCCGGCCGACCTCGACGAAGGTCTCGTAGGTGCCCTGCACGATGCCCTGGCTGCCGATATAGATCCAGGACCCCGCGGTCATCTGGCCGTACATCATCAGGCCCTGGCGATCGAGCTCGTTGAAATGGTCGAGCGTTGCCCAATGCGGCACGATGTTGGAGTTCGCGATCAGCACGCGCGGCGCATCGGCATGGGTGCGGAACACGCCGACCGGCTTCCCGGACTGGACCAGCAGCGTCTGGTCGGCTTCGAGCTTGCGCAAGGCCGCAACGATCCGGTCAAAGCTCTCCCAGTCGCGCGCGGCGCGGCCGATGCCGCCATAGACCACGAGCTCGCTCGGGCGCTCCGCGACATCAGGATCGAGGTTGTTCATGAGCATGCGCAGCGGCGCTTCCGTCAGCCAGCTCTTGGCGCTGATGTCGCTGCCGCGGGGCGCACGGATGGTGCGGTCATTGTCCAGTCGGCGGTTCATGCGGGCACCTCTTTAGGCAAGTCGCGGAAATGGGTCAGTTGGAAGCATGGTGAGCGCCACGCTCGGCAGCGCATCGGCCTCGATCAGTGCAGCGGCCCTGGCGAGATCGCCGGCCATGTAGCGGTCCGCACCGAGCGCCGGCACCTGCTCGCGCAATGCGGCGATGACGGCAACGAGCGGCGCGCTGGTCGCATGCGGCGCGCGCAGCGTGATGCCTTGGGCGGCAACCAGGAGCTCGATGCCGAGGATGGCGGCGAGATTGTCGGCCATGTCGCACAGGCGGCGCGCGGCGTGTGCGGCCATCGAGACATGGTCCTCCTGGTTGGCGCTGGTCGGCGTCGAATCGATCGAGCAGGCCGCCGCGCGCTGCTTGTTCTCAGCATAGAGCGCGGCGGCCGTCACCTCGGCGATCATGAAGCCGGAATTGATGCCGGGATCTGGGGTGAGGAACGGCGGCAGGCCGAAATTCAGGGCGGGATCGACCAGCGTCGCAATGCGCCGCTCGCTGATCGCGCCGATTTCCGACAGCGCCAGCGCGAGCGCGTCGGCGGCAAAGGCCACAGGCTCGGCGTGAAAATTGCCGCCGGAAACGATCTCGCCGGTTTCGACCAGCACCAGCGGATTGTCGGTGACGGCGTTGGCTTCGACAATCAATGTGCGCGCGGCCTGCGTGATCAGGTCGAGTGCGGCGCCTGCAACCTGCGGCTGGCAGCGCAGGCAATATGGGTCCTGCACGCGCTCGTCGCCTTCGAGATGCGACAGACGAATGTCGCTGCCATCCAGCAGCGCCATCAACGTTGCGGCCGCGGCGATCTGCCCGGCATGACCGCGCAGCGCCTGGATTTCGGGACGGAACGGCGCCGTCGAGGCCATCGCCGCATCGACCGACAATGCGCCGGTGACGAGCGCAGCGCGAGCCAGACCGAAGGCGCGCAGCACGCCGGCAATAGCGTAGGCGGTCGAGAATTGCGTGCCGTTGATCAGCGCGAGCCCCTCCTTGGGGCCGAGCGTCAGCGGCGCGAGGCCGGCCGCGGCGAGCGCTTCACCGCCGGACACGGTTTTCCCGTCGACGATCGCCTGCCCCTCACCGATCATCACCGCCGTCATGTGCGCGAGCGGCGCAAGATCGCCGGAGGCGCCGACCGAGCCCTGCTGCGGCACCAGCGGCGTGACGCCCCGCGCCAGCATGGCCTGCAACTGCTCGATGACCGCGCGGCGCACGCCGGAAGCGCCGCGTCCGAGCGAGATGATCTTCAGCGCCATCATCAGGCGAACGATCGGCTCGGGCGTGACTGGGCCGACGCCGCAGCAATGCGAGACGATGAGATTGCGTTGGAGCAGCGCGGTCTGGTCCGCCGGAATGCGCTTCGAGGCCAGCTTCCCGAACCCGGTGTTGATGCCGTAGACGGGCGCATCCGCTTGCGCGGCCTTCGCGACGATTTCGGCTGCCGCCTCGACGCGCGGCCAGAATGAGGGATCGAGCACGACGGATGCGCCTTCCAGCACGCGCGCGAGATCGTCGAGGCTGACCGCTCCCGGCTTGACGACGATCGCGGTGCCCTGCTCCGTCACTGGCCCCTCCACACCCGGCGATGCAGCGGATTGAAGCCGATGCGATAAACAAGCTCGGCTGGACGCTCGATGTCCCAGATCGCGAGGTCGCACCATTTCCCGGCTTCCAGCGTGCCGGTTTCATCGAGCACGCCCAGCGCCCGCGCGCCCTCACGGGTGATTCCGGCGAGGCATTCGGCGACCGTCATCCGGAACAGGGTCGCGCCCATGTTCATCGTGAGCAGGAGCGAGGTCAGCGGTGAGCTGCCGGGATTGCAGTCGGTCGCGAGCGCCATGGAAACGCCGTGGCTGCGGAACGCCTCGACCGACGGCTTCTGCGTCTCGCGGATGAAGTAGAATGCGCCGGGCAGCAGCACCGCCACCGTGCCGGCCTTCGCCATCGCCGCGGCGCCGGCTTCGTCGGTATGCTCGAGATGATCGGCCGACAGCGCCGAGAATCTTGCAGCGAGCGCAGCACCGCCGAGGTTCGACAGCTGGTCGGCATGGAGCTTGACCGGCAGCCCCAGCTCCCTCGCCGTCTCGAACACCCGCGCAGTGTGCTCCGCCGAGAACGCGATGCCCTCCATGAAGGCATCGACGGCGTCGGCAAGACCGGCCTTCGCAACAGCCGGCAGCATCTCCTTGCAGACGAGATCGATATAGCGATCCTTGTCACCCTCCGCCTCCACCGGCAGGGCGTGCGCCCCGAGGAAGGAGGTGCGGATCGCAACCGGCCGCTGGCGACTGATGCTGCGCGCGGCCGCGAGCTGTCGCATCTCGGTCTCGGTGTCGAGGCCGTAGCCCGACTTGACCTCGACCGTGGTTGCGCCCTCGCCGATCAGCGCATCGAGCCGCGGCAACGCACTCGCGACGAGATCTGCCTCGCTCGCCTTGCGGGTCGCCGCCACCGTGGAGACGATGCCGCCGCCGGCGCGCGCGATCTCCTCGTAGCTCGCGCCCTTCAGGCGCAGTTCGAACTCGTGCGCGCGGTTGCCGCCATAGACGAGATGGGTGTGGCAGTCGACGAGGCCGGGCGTGATCCAGCGTCCCTCGCAATCGGTCCGTTCCGCCGCATCGGCATCCGCCGGAAAATCGGCCTGCGCACCGGCATAGGCGATACGTCCGCCGCGCGCGGCGATCAGGCCCCGCCCGATCTCGCCGAGATCGGGCCGGTCGGCCCGCATCGTGGCAAGCCGGGCATTGTGCCAGATCCGGTCGAAGCGCTCTGCCATGCAACGGTCCCTTCGCGTGGGATGCTTGACTTATATGTCTAGACATATAATCGTGGGACCGTTCTGTCCAGCCGGCGTGTAATCATGACCCGACTGCATTTCGCCTCCGCGCTCCTGCCCTCGGGCTGGGCCAATGACGTGCAGGTGGTGATCACCGCCGGCGCGATCGCGGCGGTGTCCGCGGGTGTGCAGCCGGCCGCCGGCGACGAGCGCCACGCCATCGCGCTTCCGGGACTTGCGAGCCTGCACAGTCACGCGTTCCAGCGCGGCATGGCGGGCCTGGCTGAGCTGCGCGGCAATTCCACCGACACGTTCTGGACCTGGCGCGAGACGATGTATCGCTTCGCCCTCGCAATGACGCCCGATGACGTCGCCGCCGTCGCGACTCTCCTCTATGTCGAGATGCTCGAACAGGGATTTACCCGCGTCGGCGAATTCCATTATCTGCACCACGATCGCGACGGCTCGCACTATGCCGATCCCGCCGAGACGGCCGCGCGCATCGCGCAGGCTGCCGAAGCCTCCGGCATTGCCCTGACGCTGCTGCCGAGTTTCTATGCGCACGGCTCCTTCGGCGGCGCAGCGCCTCATGACGGCCAACGCCGCTTCATCTGCTCGGTCGATCAGTTCGCGGCATTGATGGCTGCGTCGCGCAAGGCGATCAGCGCATTGCCCGACGCCAATATCGGCATCGCGCCGCACAGCCTGCGCGCGGTGACGCCACACGAGCTTGCGGCGATCATTCCGCTTGCCGACGGCGGGCCGGTGCATATCCACGCCGCAGAGCAGGTGAAGGAAGTCGAGGACTGCCTTGCCTGGTCGGGACGGCGCCCGGTGCAATGGCTGCTGGAGCACGCGCCCCTCGACCGGCGCTGGTGCCTTATCCACGCGACCCACACGACGGACGAGGAAGTCGCCGCGTTCGCGAAGACCGGGGCGGTGGCGGGCCTCTGCCCTGTCACCGAAGCGAGTCTCGGCGATGGCACCTTCCCGGCGCGCGAATTTCTCGGCGCCGGCGGTGCGTTCGGCGTGGGCACTGATTCCAACGTCCTGGTCGGGGTCGCCGACGAATTGCGCCAGCTCGAATATGGCCAGCGGCTGAAGCATCGCGAGCGCAACGTGCTCTCCAGCGGCGCGGGCCGTTCCACCGGTCGCACATTATTCGACCACGCTCTTGCGGGCGGCGCGCAAGCGCTGGCACAGCCGACAGTCGGCCTCGCCGCGGGCGCGCGGGCCGACATCGTCACGCTCGACACGGCGCATCCTTCGCTATCGGGGCGCGCCGGCGACGTAGCCATCGACGGCTGGATCTTTGCCGCGGGCAGTGGCGCGATCGATTGCGTCTGGGCCGGCGGCCACAAGGTCGTCGAAGGCGGCCGGCACAAATTGCGTCAGGGGGCGCGCGAACGCTTCAACGCGACGGTGCGGAGGCTCCTCGCATGAGCCTTGCGACCGATGCCGCCGACAAGCCGACGCTCTATAAGCGCATCCGCGCCGACATCGAGACGCGCATCCTGACCGGCGAATGGCCGCCGGGGCATCGCATTCCGTTCGAGCATGAGTTGGTGGCCCGTTACGGCTGCTCGCGCATGACCGTCAACAAGGCGCTGTCGGAGCTCGCGCAGGCCGATTTGATCGAGCGGCGGCGGCGGGCCGGCTCTTTCGTGCGCCGGCCGCAGCATCAGTCGGCCGTGCTCAAGATCGCCGACATCCGCGCCGAGATCACCGCACTGGGGCGCGGCTACGGCTACGAGTTGATCGGTCGCAAGCTGCGGGCTGCGACTGCCGCCGACCGTGACCGTCTCGGCGTGAAAAAGGCCGGCAAGGTGGTCGCGATTACCTGCCGGCACAGCGCCGACAAAGTGCCTTTTGCGGTCGAGGACAGGCTGATTGATCTGTCCTCGGTGCCGGAGGCCGCAACCGCGGATTTCGCGCGCGAACCGCCGGGGTCGTGGCTGCTTCATCATGTCCCGTGGACGGAGGCCGAGCACACCATCAGCGCCATCGTCGCCGACGATCGCACGGCGGATGCGCTCGCGATCGCCGTCGGCGCGCCCTGCCTCGTGATCGACCGCTACACCTGGCGCAGCGCACGCACCATCACTGCCGTGCGCCTGCTCTATCCCGGTGACTCTCACCGCCTTGTCGCGCGATTCAAGGGAGGCTGAGAGGATATGTCGGCACAAATCGTGCAACGCTTCGGGCAACGGTCCATCTGGACCGACAATGATCAACAGGACGTCAATCCATCGATCGGCAAGAGGACGACAATCATGCGTAGTTCGACGATATTTGCGACAATCATTGCTCTTTCGGCCTCCACTCCCGTGCTCGCCGACGACGTCAAGGTCGGAATCGGCATCTCCGGGTGGACCGGCTTCGCGCCGCTGACGCTGGCGAAGGAGGCTGGCATCTTCAAGAAGAACGGTCTCGACGTCACCATCAAGAAGATCCCGCAGAAGGACCGCCACCTCGCGATCGCGTCCGGCGACATCCAGTGCGCGGCGACCACGGTCGAGACCTGGATCTCCTGGAACGCCAACGGCGTTGCGACCAAGCAGATCTTCCAGCTCGACAAGAGCTTTGGCGCCGACGGCATGGCCGTGCGCAACGACGTCGCCGCGATCAAGGACCTGAAGGGCAAGACCGTCGCCGCCTCCGCGCCCGGCACCTCGCCTTATTTCGCGCTGGCCTGGATGCTCAAGAAGAACGGCCTCACCGTGAAGGACGTCACCGTCGTCAACCTCGAGCCGGCCGCCGCCGCGCAGGCTTTCGTCTCCGGCCAGAACGATGCGGCGATGACCTATGAGCCTTACCTCTCGACCGTGCGCGCCGCGCCCGACAAGGGCAAGATCATCGCCACCACGCTGGACTATCCGATGGTCATGGACACCTTCGGCTGCACGCCGAAATTCCTGACGGAGAATCCCAAGGCCGCCAAGGCGCTCGCCGACAGCTATTTCGAGGCGCTCGACATGATCGCCAAGGACCAGGCCAAGGCCTACGAGATCATGGGCGCGGACGTGAAGCAGAGCGGCGAGCAATTCGGCAACTCGGCGAAATATCTGCGCTGGCAGGACAAGGCCGCGAACCAGAAGTTCTTCGCCGGCGACTTCCTGACCTTCAACAAGGAGGCTGCCGAGCTGCTGCTCGAGATCGGCATCATCAAGGCCGCACCAAAGGTCGAGGATCTCTTCGACGCCAGCTTCATCAAGTAACTTCTTCTAGCGCTGCCGGTCCCGTCTTGCGGCGGGGCCGGCATTTCTCTTCATCGCCCGGATAGACAGTTTGATGCGTCCCCTGGACCCTGTTACATCGAAGCAGCGCATGGCCTACGGCCTTGCGTTCTTCGTGGTGTTCGTCGCCCTCTGGTCGTGGGCGACCTTCGGCGGCTATGTGTCGAAGACCTTTCTCGCCAACCCGCTGACCATGGTGCAGGAAGGCTATGACCTCTTGGCCAAGCAGGGGTTTGTGTTCGACATCGGCATGACGATCTGGCGCGTCGTGGGCGGCTTTGCGCTCGCAGCGATCATCGCAGTGCCGCTCGGCGTTCTCATGGGCGCCTACAAGCCGGTCGAAGCCTTCCTCGAACCGTTCGTCTCCTTCGCGCGCTATCTGCCCGCCTCCGCGTTTATTCCGCTCCTGATCCTGTGGGCCGGCATCGGCGAACTGCAGAAGCTCCTCGTCATCTTCATCGGCTCGGTATTCCAGGTCATCCTGATGGTCGCCGTGACCGTCGGCGCAACGCGGCGCGATCTGGTCGAGGCGGCCTATACGTTGGGGGCCCGCGACCGCGGCATCATCCGCCGCGTGCTGCTGCCCTCCTCCGCACCCGAGATCGCAGAGATCCTGCGGCTGGTGCTCGGCTGGGCCTGGACCTATGTCATCGTCGCCGAGCTGATCGGCTCGTCCTCCGGCATCGGTCACATGATCACCGACAGCCAGGCGCTGCTCAACACCGGACAGATCATCTTCGGCATCATCGTGATCGGGCTGATCGGACTGCTCTCGGACTTCATGTTCAAGGCGTTCAACGCCTGGCTGTTTCCGTGGAGGCTCGCATGACGATCCTCAAGGTCGAACAGGTCTCGCGCACCTTCCCCGCGCGCCACGGCAACGCGCCGACCAGGGCGCTGGAGCCGACCGATCTCGTCATCGGCAACAACGACTTCGTCACCATCCTCGGCCCCTCCGGCTGCGGCAAGTCCACACTGCTGCGCATCGTCGCGGGCCTCGACCGTCCGACCAGCGGCCGCGTCACGCTCGACGGGCGCGAGGTCACCGGCCCCGGCGCGGATCGGGGCATGGTGTTCCAATCCTACACGCTGTTTCCCTGGCTCACCGTGCGCGAGAACATCGCCTTCGGCCTGCGCGAGCGCGGCGTGTCGCAGGACGAACGCTACAGGATCGCCGACACCTTCATCCGCCAGGTCGGATTGTCCGGCTTCGAGAATCACTGGCCCAAGCAACTCTCCGGCGGCATGCAGCAGCGCACGGCGATTGCCCGCGCGCTTGCCAACGATCCCAAGATCCTGCTGCTCGACGAGCCCTTCGGCGCGCTGGACAACCAGACCCGCGCATTGATGCAGGAGATGCTGCTCGGGATCTGGGAGCGCGACCAGAAGACCGTGTTGTTCGTGACCCACGACATCGAGGAAGCCATCTTCCTCGGCAGCCGCGTCATCGTCATGAGCGCGCGCCCCGGCCGTATCAAGGCCGAGATCACAGTGGACCTGCCCCATCCGCGCTCCTACAAGATCAAGACCACGCCGGAATTCGTCCAGCTCAAGGAACGGCTGGTCGAGGAGATCCGCACCGAGGCGCTGAAGGTTACTGAGCATGCCTGACACCAAGCCGCGCGCCGATGGCCAGCGCGTCCTCGCCGACCTCAACGCACTCCGTGCCATCGGCACCTACAAGACCGGCGTGCACAAGCCGACCTTCTCCGAGCCGCATAAGGAGTCGCTGGACTGGCTGGTGCAAAAGCTGCCCGGCGCCGGTCTTACCGCTGCGATCGACGGCATCGGCAATGTGTTCGGCACTAGCGCCAAATCCGGACCCAAGCTTCTGGCCGGCTCGCATCTGGAGAGCCAGAACTACGCCGGCTGGCTCGATGGCCCGCTCGGCGTCGTCTATGCGCTCGAGGCGGCGCGCGTGCTCAATGCCGATCCGACCGTCAAAGGCGCCGTCGAAGTCGTCGCCTGGTGCGACGAGGAAGGGCATTTCGGCAACTTCCTCGGCTCGCGTTCCTATGTCGGCCAGGTGACTGAAGCCGAGATCGACGCCGCGCGCGACCGCACCAGCGGCCGCACCATGCGCGATGCGCTCGCCGAGATCGGGCTCGCCGGTCGCGCGCGCCTCGGCGTCGAGCCGGGCCGCCACGTCGGATATCTCGAGGCCCATATCGAACAGGGCGACACGCTCGAAAGCGGCAAGCTCGCGATCGGCGTCGTCACCTCCATCGTCGGCATCTGGCAGTACCGTATCAATTTCACCGGTGAACAGAATCACGCCGGGACCACGCGCATGGCCGTGCGCAAGGATGCCGGGCTGGCGCTGGCCAAATTCTGCGTCGCGATCGACCTGCGTTTTCCTGACACCTGCGGTCCGCGCACGGTCTGGACCACCGGGCGCATCACGCTCGATCCCGGCGCGCCGAGCATCATTCCGGGTGGAGCGGAGATGCTGTTCCAGATTCGCGACGACGATCCGGCCGTCATTGCCCGGCTGGAGCAGTTGCTGCGAACAATGGCGGACGAGGCCAGCGCGAACGGTCCCTGCACCGTGACCGTCGAGAAGATTCGCACCGGTGCGCCTGCCATGATGAATCCCCGCTTTCAGGACGCAATCGACGCCGCGAGCAAGGCGCTGGCCGGTGGACGTTCCATCCGCATGCCCAGCGGCGCCGGCCACGACGCGCAGATGCTGGCAACCGTCATGCCCGCCGCCATGCTGTTCGTGCCGTCGATCGGCGGCATCAGCCATCACTGGACTGAAGACACCGCCGACGCCGATATCGTCACCGGCGCGGAGGTGTACGTCGACGCCTGCCGGCGGATCCTCGCGGGCTGACGCCCTTTTTTTTGAGCATGATCTTTCGGAAAACCGCGCCACACTTTTCCGGATCATGCTCTAGAACGACGTCCCTCCTCCGAACCTGAACTCCTGGACGACGTCATATTTGCCCTTCGTGATCGGCACGGCGTAGTCGAAGCGCAGCGGCCCGAACGGGGAGGCCCAGATCAGGCCGACGCCGACCGACGACCGCACCGTGTTGCCGTCGTCATATTGCAATCCGCAGGTCGGGCACGCCTTGGTGTTGACTTCGCCCGTGGCCGACCACGAGGTCGGCCCCTGATAGCCCCAGAGCGATCCGGCGTCGACATAGACCGCGCCCTTCAGGCCGACCTCCTTCGGCAGGAACCAGAACGGCATCTGCAATTCCGCGGACGCGCCCCAATATTTCGTGCCACCGAGCGCATCGCCGCTGGCGCCGAGGCTCCAGTAGGTGATGTCGCGTGGACCGATACCGTTCGAAGCGAAGCCGCGCACCAGGCTCGGGCCCATCTGGAAGTGATCCAGCATGCGCAGGTCCTGATCGCCGAGCTTGCTGAGGAGGCCGCCCTGGAGATGGATCACGCTGACGATCTCGGAGACGAGCGGCGTGTAGTATTTGGCGTCCAGCGCGGTCTTCAAATAGGTGACGTCGCCGCCGACCCCGGCGAAATCCTGCCGGAAGTCGACCAGCAATCCGTCCGTCGGGTTCTTGGTGTTGTCGAGTGTGTTGTAGCTCAACGTGTAGCCGAGCGCCGAGGTCCAGGTCGCGCCGTTCGCCAGTTCTTTCCGGACCGGCAGGCTCGACTCGCCGTCGCCGTAGCAGCCGTAGCCATAGACCCCCGAGCTCGTGGAGTTGGTCGGGTCCACGCCGCCCAGGACGTTCTGGATGTAGGACGGCGTCGGGTTGTAGGCCAGCGAGGCGTTGGACGCGTTGTTGTTGCAATTGTTGTAGGCGCTGGCGAGCGTGATGCTCTGCTGATAGAGCGAATAGCGGAGCTGGAGCGAAAGGTCCTCGCGCAATGCAAGGCCAATGCGCGGAGAGAAGCCGAGCGTGGTTACGCCGTAGCTCGTATAGCTGTTCGACTTCTGCTGCTTCCAATATGTGTCGAACCCCAGCGCCATCCGGTAGTCGAGCAGATAGGGCTCGACGAAGGACAGCGATATGCCGCGTGAATACTGGCCATAGCTGACCGAGGCCTTGCCGTAGAGACCGCGGCCGAGCAGGTTGCGCTCGGAGATCGAGACTTCGGCGAGTGCTCCGTCGGTGGTGGAGTAGCCGCCCGAGATCGAGAAGTCGCCGGTCGATTTCTCCTCCATGTCGACGATCAGGACCACGCGGTCGCTGGAGGAGCCGGGCTCGGTGACGATCTTGACGCTCTTGAAGTAGTCGAGGTTCTTCAGCCGCCGCTCGGCGCGGTCGACCAGCGCGCGGTTGTAGGCATCGCCCTCGGAGAGATCGAATTCGCGGCGGATCACGTAATCGCGCGTGCGGGTGTTGCCGCGCAGGTTGATGCGCTCGATATAGCTCCGCGGGCCTTCGTCGACGTTGAACACGACGGAGACGGTGTGCGCCTCGAAATTGCGGTCGCCGCCGGGCCGGACCACGGCAAAGGCATAGCCGCGGCGCGAGGCCTCGATCTGCATCTCTTCGGTCGACTTCTCGACCAATTCGACGTTGTAGAGCGAGCCGGCACTGACGCGCGAATAGCTGCGGAGCGAGCCCGCGTCGAAATTGGGAATGCCGGAGCGGAAATCGACGGAGCCGATGCGATATTGGGCACCTTCCTCGATCTTGAAGGTGACCAGAAAGCCCTTCTTATCCGGATCGTATTCGGTGAGCGCGGCCACGACCTGGACGTCGGCGAATCCGTTCTTGAGGTAGAAGCGGCGAATCAGGTCGCGGTCGGCCTCGACGCGATCGGGGTCGTAGATGTCGTTGCTGCCGAGGAAGCTGAGCAAATTGCTCTCGCGCGTCTTGATGACGTCGCGCAGGCGGGAGGCCGAGAAGGCGCTGTTGCCGACGAACTCGACCGACTTCACCGAGGTCTTGGCGCCCTCCTCGACCGTGAAGACGAGATCGACACGGTTGTTCGGCTGCTCGATGATTTCAGGGGTGACGCGGACGTCGTAGCGGCCGGAGCGCCGGTAGATTTCGGCAATGCGCAGGGTGTCGGATTGCACCAGCGCGCGCGAGAACGTCCCGCGCGGCTTGGACTGGATTTCCGCCGAGAGCTGCTCGTCCTTGATCTTCTTGTTGCCCTCGAAGGCGATGCGGCCGATCACGGCATTCTCCACCACCGACACCACGATGCGGCCGCCCGCCGGGTTGATCTTCACATCCTGAAACAGGCCTGTTCCGATCAGCGCCTTGAGCCCGTCGTCGATCGCGGATTGATCGAGACGCCCGCCGGGGCCCGGCCTGAAGTAGGAGCGGACCGTCTCGGCCTCCACCCGGCGATTGCCTTCGACGACGATCGTCTCCGCCGCCTGCGCGGCCGCCGGCTGCGGCAGCAGTGCAAGCGGAAGCGAACTCGCAATCGATACAGCACTCATCGCCACGGCGATCAGCCAGGTCCGCAAAAACGGCATTCCACACCTCAGCAGCACTTCACATGCCCTGAAGACGGGAGCCCTGTGGCCGCGGTGTGGCTTTGAGATTTCCGCATTGTTTCTACGCGTTGAATTTCGTGCGGGCGGCCGGTCGCGCCGCGGCGTTCATGTCCCGGACAAGCTGCAACGCGCAGCATTGCGGCGCAGCGCCGGGACCCAGGGCAACCGCACCGGACGATGCTTCGCATCGCCGGGAGCGCTGCGCTGCAGAGCCGGGGCACGAGAGCGGAGTGCGGCGCCCGGTCTCTCCACCGTCATTGCGATGCTCCAATGCACATCCCAGCGTGCAGTGTCGTAGGGTGGGCAAAGGCGCACCGCGCCGTGCCCACCAATTCAATTGCGGTGCGAGGATGGTGGGCACGCTGCGCTTTGCCCACCCTACGATATCGAGTTTGTGGCACGCAGCTCAGCTCGCAAACACACCTTCGCGGCCTCGCGGCGGATTTCGCCCGAGCTTTGCTTCAACTCTCCACCCTCCAATCCAAGAGGGCGCAGGGAAGGCCGGGTGCCAGCTCGCACCCGCGGTCCGCTGCGCGAAATGCACACGCAGAAAGAACCGCACAGCAGCATACAGGTGGTGCCGAACACTCGGCCTTCCCTGCGCGGTGGTCGGACGGCTTATGCCGTGCTCTCCCGGGAGCCGAACTTTCCTTCTGGCCTCCCTCGCCCCGCGAATTGGATGATGCAGTCTGCCCGGTTGGGCTCGCTCGCACCTCCGCGGAAGCTTGACCGTAGCAACGACGGCCAGGACGACACGGTTTTGCCGTACGCGTTCAGCGTCGCTCGTCCGCACGCGGTTTCGGGCTCACAGGGACGACCCGCCCTGCCCGCTACCTTTTCGTGCCGACGCTGCCGCGTCCACCGCAACCCGGCTCGCGAAACGTGACGACGCGCGATCGCCCCTCAAGGTCAAGCCGGGATGGACGACACATACGTCGAAACCGAATTTCGGTAAAGTGGAATATTTTTAACGGAGCGGATTGACACGCGGCGACACAGGCGGGTCGCGTAACCCGGATGGAGCGCTAGCGGAATCCGGGACGGTGCAAAATGCCGGGCGAGCAGTCCGGATTTACGCTTTCGCTCCATCCGGGCTGCGGGACATCACCGCTTCGGCAGCGCCGAGACGTCCTGCAATACCTGTTTACATTCAGCAACATTCCGGCTGCCGAAAGGCCACGATCGGCCGGCTAGTGGCGGCTGCCTCGTCCTGCCCCTGAGGGCCATGAGCTCCCTCCGAGCCGAGGTCAATGGATTTCAGCCGATTTGATGCCGTCGTACTCGTTCGCCGCAAGTCCCCTGTCAACCGCCAAGGAGACGCATCGTTCGAAGCCCGCCCCGTTGCGCAGCCCCATGTCGCGCGCCGGATCAGCCTGCGTTGCGCTGATGCTGGGCAGCGCCCTGGCCGGCTGCGCGGTCGGCCCGGATTATGCCGGCCCGCCCAAGCTCGCCTTGCCCTCGCACTGGAGCACCAACACCGCCCCGCATCGGGACGCCGGCAAGCTCGACCGCTGGTGGCTGCGCTTGCGCGATCCCCTGCTCAGCCGGCTGATCGAGGAGGCCGTCGAAGCAAACCCTGATGTCGCGAAGGCGAAAGCGGTCGTGCGCGAGGCGCGCGCCACGCTGCAACAAACGATGGCAGGCCTGTTTCCATCCGTGAGCGGCACGGCCTCGGTGACCAGCAACAAGACCAGCGCCGGCTCCTCGTCCGTCCTCGTCGACAGTGCGCCCTACTCACTTCACCAGGCAAGCTTCGATTCGAGCTGGGAGCTCGACCTGTTCGGCGGCACGCAGCGGAGCATCGAGGCCGCGGCGCATGGTGCGCAATCCGCCGAGGAGGATCTGCGCGACAGCCTCGTCACGCTGATCGGCGACGTCGCCGCCTATTACGTCGAGTCGCGCGGCTATCAGGCCCGGATCGCGCTGGCGCAGCGGACCGCGGTCTCGCAGCGCGACACCGAAAAGCTCACCCGCAGCAAATACGAGGCCGGCAGCGGCAACGCCGTCGATCTCGCCAAGGCCACCGCGCAGGCCGCAAGCACGGAAGCCAACGTTCCGACCTATCAGGCGGCGCTTGCGGCCGACATTCACCGGCTCGGAATCCTGCTCGGGCGGCCGCCCGGCGGCGTCGCCTCGTTGATGGCGCAGTCCGCGCCCGTGCCGGCGCCGCGTATGCCGCTCCCCATGGGACTGCCCGCCGATCTCCTCATGAGCCGTCCCGATATTGCCAGTGCCGAGCGCAAGCTGGCGCAGGCGACCGCCAAGATCGGCGCCGCCGAGGCCGACCGCTATCCGGCGGTGTCGTTGACCGGCTCGGTCGGCACCTCTGCTCTGCGGGCCGGCGATCTCGCCAAATATTCGAGCGTCAGCTGGTCGGTCGGACCCTCGATCACCGTACCGGTATTCGACGCGGGCAACCGCCTGGCCACGGTCAGGATTGCGGAGGCGCAACGCGACCAGGCCTTCGCGACGTTCCATTCGACCCTGCTCACCGCGCTCGAGGACGTCGAGAATGCCCTGGTCTCGTTGTCGCGCGAACGCGTGCGCGCCACCAAGCTGACGGAGGCGGCCAGGAACTACCGCGAAGCCGCACGGCTGTCGCGATCGCTGTTCGAGACCGGCAGCGCCAGCTTCATCGACGTGCTGGATGCCGAACGTTCGCTCTATTCGGCCGAGGATTCGCTGATCCAGAGCAAGGTGTCGGCGGCCAAGGATTACATCGCGCTGGCAAAGGCGCTCGGCGGCGGCTGGTCCGATCCGGTCGACGTATCTACGCCTGTTATCGTGGACACCAACACGGGACCTCACTTCCGGGAGGCGCAGAAGTGACCGAGATCATCACCGCCAGACGCCTGAAGATTGCCGCAGCGATTGTTGCCGTCGTGGCGACCGGCGTGGTCGCGGCCACGCGCTTTCCGGGAACGTCGAGCAAGGCGCAGTCCTACATCACGGCGCCGGTCACCGTCAGCGATCTGCGCGAGGAGGTGCTCGCCAGCGGCACGCTGAAGCCGGCGCGGCTGACCGCGGTCGGCGCGCAGGTGTCAGGCCGGATCACCGCCCTCAACGTCCGCGTCGGCGACACGGTGAAGGCCGGCGACGTCATCGCCCAGATCGATCCCGTCACCAGGCAGAACGACCTGCGCAGCTCCGAGGCGTCGCTGAAGAACTACCGGGCGCAGAAGATCGAGAAGGAGGCCGCGCTGGTGCTGGCCGAGGCCAATCTCGCGCGCCAGCAGGCGACCCTGGCGCAACGCGCGACGTCGCGCAGCGACTTCGACAGCGCGGATTCGACCGTGCGGCAGACCCGCGCCCAGATCGTCGCCCTCGAAGCCCTGATCGTGGGGGCGGAAGCCAGCGTCGAGACGTCACGCGTGAACCTCGAATACACCCGCATCACCGCGCCGATCGACGGCACGGTCCTCGCCACCGTGGTGCAGGAAGGACAGACGGTCAACGCGGTGCAGTCCGCGCCGACCATCGTCGTGCTCGGCCAGCTCGCGACGATGACGGTGCGGGCGGAGATCTCCGAGGCCGACATCGTCAAGGTCAGACCGGGGCAATCGCTCTACTTCACCATCCTCGGCGACCAGGACCATCGCTATGAGGCCCGGCTCGAGCAGATCGAGCCGGCGCCCGAATCGATCAAGAACGACGCCAGCTTCTCCTCGACCACCACCAGCTCGACTTCGAGCACGAGCTCGTCGAGCTCGACCAGCACGGCGATCTACTACATCGGCGTCTTCAACGTGCCGAACAAGGAGCTCTCGCTGCGGACCTACATGACCGCGGAGGTGCACATCGTCACCGGCGAGGCCAAGCGCGTGAAGGTGATCCCGGCGCTCGCGGTGATGCGAAAGTCCGACGGCCGCAGCACGGTGCGCACGCTCGCCGCGTCCGGTGACATCCGCGAGCGCGAGGTCAAGACCGGCCTCAACGATCGCACCACCGTCGAGATCAAGTCCGGCCTCGACGAGGGCGAACGTGTCGTGACCGGCGAGGCGAACGAGCAGACCGCATCACGCGGCATGCCCGGCGGCCCGCCGGGAGGGGGAGGTCCCTGACATGATCCCTCATTTGGCCGATCCGATCATCGCGATCGAGAAGGTCCGGCGGGAGTTCGCGGCCGGCGACACCAGCGTGGTCGCGCTCGACGATTTCTCGCTGAGCATCCGGCCCGGCGAGATGGTGGCGATCATCGGCTCGTCCGGATCGGGCAAATCGACGTTGCTCAACATCCTCGGCTGTCTCGACCGCCCGACCTCCGGCACCTATCGCGTTGCCGGCAAGAACGTCTCCGAGCTCGATGCCGATGCGCTGGCGGCGCTGCGCCGCGAGCATTTCGGCTTCATCTTCCAGCGTTATCATCTGCTCGGCGACCTCTCGGCCGGCGAGAATGTCGAGATCCCCGCGATCTATGCCGGGATGAAGGCCCGCGAGCGCCGCACGCGCGCAGAGCAGCTTCTCGCAAGGCTCGGCGTCAACGACCGGCGCGGCCATCGCCCGAACCAGCTATCGGGCGGCCAGCAGCAGCGTGTCTCGATCGCACGCGCGCTGATCAACGGCGCCGAGGTCATCCTGGCGGACGAGCCGACCGGCGCGCTCGACCGGCGCAGCGGCGAGGAGGTCCTGAAGATCCTGAAAGAGCTGCATCGCGAGGGGCGGACGATCATCATCGTCACCCACGATGCCGATGTCGCCGCGCGGGCCGAACGCATCATCGAGCTGCGCGACGGCAGGATCGCCTCCGATCGCCGCGCGGAGACGACAAGCGCGTCGGAGCCGGCGGTTCCGGTGTCGCGGACGTCATGGAGCAGCGGCACCGGCTGGTCCGGCGCCTTGCGGCGCCTGCGGGAGGCCTCGCGGATGGCGCTGGTTGCGATGGCCGCGCACCGGCTGCGGGCCTTCCTGACCATGCTCGGCATCATCATCGGCATCGCCGCGGTGTCGTCGGTGGTCGCGCTCGGCAACGCGTCCCAGCGCAAGGTGCTGTCCGACATTTCGAGCCTCGGCACCAACACGATCGAGGTGTTTCCGGGCAAGGATTTTGGCGACGCCCGCGCCGGCAAGATCAAGACGCTGGTGCTGGGCGATGCCCGCGCGCTCGGCCGGCAGGATTTCATTGCCGGGGTCACGCCGACGGTGTCGACCAGCACGACGGTGCGATATCGCGGCAACGAGTCCAACGTGCTGGTGAACGGCGTCGGCGAGAGCTATTTCCAGGTCAAGGGCGCCAAGCTCGCGAAAGGACGCCTGTTCGATACCGACGCGATCCGCAACATCGAGCGGCAGGCCGTCATCGACGACAATACCCGCAAGACCTTCTTCGCCGACGACCAGACCTCCGGGATCGGCCGCGTGATCTGGCTCGGCAAGGTGCCCTGCCGCATCGTCGGCGTCATCGCCCAGCAGCAGGGCGGGTTCGGCTCGAACCAGAACCTGTCGGTCTACCTGCCCTACACCACCGTGCAGGCCCAGTTCACGGGCGATCGCGCGCTGCGCAGCATCCTGCTGCGGATCAGCGACGAAGTTTCGACTGCGCTGGCGCAGGACGCGGTGACCACGCTCTTGACGCAGCGGCACAACACCCGGGATTTCGTCATCCTCAACACCGACGATATCCGCCGCACCATCACCAGCACGACACAGACGCTGGCGTTCCTGGTGGCGGCGATCGCGGTGATCTCGCTGGTCGTCGGCGGCATCGGTGTCATGAACATCATGCTGGTGTCCGTATCGGAACGGATCAGCGAGATCGGCGTGCGCATGGCGGTCGGCGCCAGGCGCAGCGACATCCTCCAGCAATTCCTGGTGGAAGCGACCCTGATCTCGTCGATCGGCGGCATCGCCGGCATTCTCGTCGCGATGCTGCTCGGCGTCGCCATCAACGTCGCGGTGCCCGGATTCGAGGTCAGCTATTCGACGTTCTCGATCGGCGCGGCGTTCCTGACCTCGACCGGGATCGGGGTTGCCTTCGGCTTCTTCCCCGCCCGCCGCGCCGCCTTCCTCGACCCCGTGGTGGCACTGAGCCGCGACTGACCTTAGGATTGCACGATGACCGTAGTTCTTCGGGCGAGACATTCGTCCGCAAATCGACCAACGATCGGCAACCCCGATGCGATTTCAATCATGACCAGCGGCCCCCAGAACATCCTGATCGTCGAGGACGACAAGCAGACCCGCGACCTCATCTCGCGTTATCTGCTTGATCACAACTTCTCGGTCGACGCGGTCGCGAACGGCAGGGAGATGGACCGCCATCTCTCCCGCGAGCGGGTCGACCTGATCGTGCTCGACCTGATGCTGCCGGGCGAGGACGGCCTCAGCCTCTGCCGCCGGCTGCGGATGGAGTCCACGACGCCGATCATCATCCTCACCGCGAAGGGCGAGGATCTCGACCGGATCCTCGGCCTCGAGATGGGCGCCGACGACTATCTGCCAAAGCCGTTCAACCCGCGCGAGCTCCTCGCCAGGATCAACGCCGTGCTGCGGCGGCGATCGAGCAGCCTCACGGGCCCCACCGCGGCGCGTCTCAAGTTCCAGGGCTGGACCATCGATCTGCGCCTGCGCGAATTGCGCGATCCCGAAGGCGCGCAGGTGCCCCTGACCAGTGCCGAGTTCGATCTGCTGCAGGCTTTCTGCGAGCGGGCCGGCCGCATCCTCACCCGCGACAACCTCCTGAGCATGACGCGCGGTCGTGCCGGAGCAAGCTTCGGCCGCAGCATCGACGTGCTGGTCAGCCGGCTGCGCCGCAAGCTCGACCGGGCGGAAGGCGCATCCGTGATCAAGACCGTCCGCATCGGCGGGTACGTCTTCACCCCGAGGGTGGAGGAAGCATGAGCCGCACCGCCGACCTCGTCGCGCTCTTCAGCTTCAGGCGGATCAGCGGCCAGATCGCCGCCTTGATCCTGGGATCGCTGGTCCTGATCCATGTCCTGATCGCCGGCTATTTTCTCCTCAACCAGCCGAAGCTGCTGGCGGACACGCCGCTGGAGCAGATCGAGCTGATCGTGCGGATCATCGCCAACACGCCGAAGGCCGAGCGCGCGATCGTCCTCGACAGCGTCAGCCGGACCTTTCCGCCGCTCAAGCTCCAATTGCGGGACAGCGTATCCGCCGCCGCCACGCCGCAGTCGATGCGGACCTCACTGACCATCCCCTCTGCGCTTGGTGTCAGGGCCGAGCTCGTTCGCGGCAGCGGCGCGGACGGCGAGCGCGTCTGGTTCTACCTTCCGGGCGACGACGTGCTCGAAGCCACGATCGGATCGCCCAAGATGCCGGCCTTCGTCAGCGGCCTCTGGACCTCGACGCTGCTGTTCCTCGTGGCAAGCCTGACGCTGCTCGGTATCTGGGCCGGCCGCGCGCTCTCCTCGCCGCTGTCGGCCTTCGCGCGCGCGGCGGAGGATTTCAGCCTGAGCCGGTCCTCCGCACCGCTGCCGGAAAACGGACCGGAGGAGATCAGGTCCGCGGCAAGGGCGCTGAACCGGATGCGCGATCGCATCACCACGCTGATGAACGACAGAACCCGCATGCTCGCGGCCATCAGCCATGATCTTCGCACGCCGATCACGCGTCTACGGCTCCGTTCGGAATATATCGAGGATCCGGCACAACGCACCCAGACCGTGCGCGACCTCGACCAGATGCAGTCGATGCTCGAATCGGTGCTGTCGCTCCTGCGCAGCGAAAGCCCGGTCAAGCCGACGCTGGTGGACGTCGCGGCGCTGCTTCAGATGGTTTGCGAGCAGTTTTCGGATTCCGGATTTGCCGTGACCTATTCCGGCCCCGACAGGGCCGCCTTCGTCCTGCGGCCCGACGAAATCATTCGCGCGGTCACCAACCTCGTCGAGAACGCAACGCGATTCGGAACCCAAATCGACGTCGCGCTGGTGACCGCCGAGGACCGGCTCGTCATCGACGTCTGCGACGACGGGCCGGGCATTCCCGACGAAAGCAAGGCCGCGATGCTGGAGCCCTTTGTGCGGGGAGAGGAAGCCCGCACCATGGACGAGACATCAGGATTTGGTCTCGGTCTGTCGATCGCGCAGGCGATCGTGACCGCGCATGGCGGAACGCTTCAGCTGCTCGACAACGCGCCAGAGGGCCTGCGCGTCCGCTTGCAACTCGCGCGGGCTGCCCGCGACGATTTGGGAGCGCCTCGGACATAAAGCCGCGGCATTTCTCGGGCTTGTCGATCGCCCTGCCTCTGCTTCTCCGGAGTTCCCATGTCTTCCGCCGACCGGCCTGCGACGCGCCTTGCGACCCGGCTTGCCTTCCTCGTCGCGGGTTTCGGCATCTCGTGCTGGGCGCCGCTGGTGCCGTTCGCGAAGACGCGGCTCGGCGTCGATGACGGCGTGCTCGGACTGCTGCTGCTCAGCCTCGGCATCGGCTCGGTCATCGCGATGCTGGTGACCGGAATCGTGAGCGCGCGCTACGGCAGCAGGCCGATCATCATTGCCGGCGGGTTCGGCCTGGCGCTGGTCCTGCCCCTGCTCGCCATTGCGGCTTCGCCCGCAACGCTGGCGCTGGCGCTTTTCGCATTCGGCGCCGCGCTCGGCTCGATCGACGTCGCCATGAACATCCACGCCGTGGAGGTGGAGCGCGCCGCGCACCGCCCGCTGATGTCCGGCTTCCACGCCCTGTTCAGCATCGGGGGTTTTGCCGGATCCGCGCTGATGACGGCGCTGCTCTCGCTGCAATTCGGAACGCTCGCCTGCACGCTGGTCTGCTCCGCCCTGATGCTGCTCGCGATGGCCCTGACCTCGCCGCGCCTGCTTCGTTCCGTGCAGGTGCAGGAGGGCCCGCTGTTCGTGCTGCCGCACGGATCGGTGCTGCTGCTCGCGCTGCTCGGCGCCATCACCTTCCTGGTCGAAGGTGCGATGCTCGATTGGGGCGCCCTGCTCGTCATCGGCGCAGGTCTCGTCACCGAGGCGCAAGGCGGCGCCGGCTATATCGTGTTCTCGATCGCGATGACTGCGGGCCGGCTCGGCGGCGACGCCGTCGTCGCGCGGATCGGCGACCGCACGACGTTGCTCTGGGGCAGCCTGATTGCGATCGCCGGTTTCGTGGTCCTGCTCACGGCGCCCATCGCAGCGGTCGCCATCGGCGGATTCCTGCTGATCGGGCTCGGCGCGTCGAATCTCGTGCCGGTGCTGTTCCGTCGGGCGGCGCGGCAGACGGTGATGCCCACGGGGCTTGCGGTCGCGGCGATCACGACCGCGGGCTACGCAGGAATCCTCATCGGCCCCGCCGGCGTCGGCTTCGTCGCACGTTTTGGCGGATTGCCCATGGCGTTCTGGCTGCTGGCTGCGCTGATGGGTCTGGTCACGCTGTCGGCACACATCGTCACAAAGGACAAGGGTAAGACCACGGCGACCTAACCCCTTCCATTTCCAGCATGATTCTGGCGGAGCCGAAGCCGACCGAAGCCATCTGCGCAGGTCTGCCAGCCATGCTGCTTTCGGCCAGTTTACTGGACGGCTCGTTCTGCTAGACCAGAATAAAATACCTTTTGACTCCCGTTGCGGGGGCAATGGCACGTGCCAGCTCACAATAACAACCAAGACTCGGCCATTTCATTCGGGCCATTTCGGCTGTTTCCCAAGTCCCGGCTCCTGGAAAAGGAAGGGGAGCCGCTTCACGTCGGCGGGCGCGCGCTCGATATTCTCATCCTGCTTGCCGAGCGCCCCGGAGAAGTCGTCGACAAGAGAGAGCTGGTCAAGCGCATCTGGGCCGAGGTGAATGTCGACGAGGGCAGTCTGCGCTTCCATGTCGCAGCGCTCCGCAAGGTGCTCGGCGATACCGGAAAATCGGCCCGTTATGTCCTCAATGTACCCGGCCGTGGCTATTGCTTTGTCGCCCCGTTCGCTCAAGCGCCCTCGCAGGTCGCGCCAGCCGCCGCCGAAATCATTCCTCCCCGCTCCCTGCCCGCCCAGCTTGCGAAGATGGTCGGACGCGAGGAGGTCATCGAGAAGATTTCGAACGGCCTGACGCTCTATCGCTTCATGACCCTGGTCGGTCCCGGCGGCATCGGCAAGACCGCCGTCGCCGTCACGGTCGGGCATCGCCGCTCGGCGGATTTCGACGGCCGCGTCTTCTTCGTCGATTTCGGTCCGCTGCGGGATGCGAGCCATGTCCCAACCAGCATCGCCGCCGTCCTCGGACTGACCGTCAGCGCGGAGGATCCGACGCCGGCCCTGCTGACATTTCTGAAGACCGGGCCGGCCCTGCTGATCTTCGACAGCTGCGAGCATGTGCTGGATAATCTGGCGCCTCTCGTCGAGCGCATCGTTCGCGAAGCGCCGCAGCTTCGTGTTCTCGCCACCAGCCGCGAGTCGTTCCGAAGCGAAGGCGAGCGGATCTTCCGGCTGTTTCCGCTGGATTGTCCGCCCGAGCGCGACGGCCTCGACGTCGCCGAGGTTCTCGCCTACCCCGCGGCCCAGCTCTTCGTCGAGCGCATCGCGCAGAGCTCCGGGCCGTTCCAACTCAGCGCCGAAGAGGCGCCGCTTGTCGCCAGCATCTGCCGGCGCCTCGACGGCATTGCGCTGGCGATCGAGCTTGCGGCAGGCCGTGTCAATGCGTATGGCATCGCCGGCACCGCTTCCCTGCTCGACAGCCGCTTCTCGCTGCAATGGCGGGGACGGCGCACGGCCGTCCCGCGGCACCAGACGCTCGCCGCCGCCCTCGACTGGAGCTACGACCTGCTGCCTCCGGCGGAAAGCGCCACCTTGCGGCGATTGTCGGTGTTCGCAGGACCCTTCGCGCCGGAGGCGGCTGCCGCGGTCGCGTCCGGCGATGGCCTCAGCACCTCGGAGACGCTGGAGGCGATCGACAGCCTGGTCACCAAATCGCTGATCTCGCCATCCGGCTCGCGGACGCTGCGCTATCGCCTGCTCGACACCACGCGCACCTACGCGCTCGGGAAACTGAACGGGCTCGGCGAAGCCAGGCAGTTCGCGCGGCGTCATGCGGAGCATTTTCGCGATTTCTTTGAGCGCGCGGGGGCCGACGCGTCGACGCCGCTGCCCGAATGGCTCAGCACCTATGGTGGGGAGCTCGACAATGTGCGCGCGGCGCTGGACTGGGCCTTCGCGCCCGACGGCGACACCCGGCTCGGCGTTGCGCTGACGGCGGCCGCGGTCACCCTGTGGGTGCGTCTGTCGCTGTTCGCCGAATGCCGCGAGCGCAGCAGAACGGCACTGGCGGCGCTCGGAGACGACGGCGACAACGACCGCGTCCGCATGCAGCTCCTGTCGGCACTCGGCTGGTCGCTGATGTATGGCGAGGGCCGCGCGCGCGAGGCGCGCCCGATCCTCGAGACGACGCTCGAGCTGGCCGAGAGCCTCGACGACAAGGACTTCCGGCTGCGGGCGCTCTGGGGCCTGTGCATCGACCAGTTCAACAACGGGCAGTTCGGCAAGGCCCGCGTGCTCGCCGAGCGCTTTGCGAACGCGGCTGCGAATTCGCCTGACAGCACCGATCTCATGCTGGGCGACCGCCTGATGGCCGTCGCGTTGCATTACCTGGGTGATCAGAACGACGCGCGGCAACGCATCGACCGCGTGAACGCCTCGCTGCATGTGCTGGTGGCGAAGCCGAAAATCTTCCCACTCGACCTCAGGATATCGACGCAATATTTCCGGGCCCGCATCCTCTGGCTTCAGGGCCTTGCCGATCAGGCCCAGGCGCTCGCCGCCACGAACATCGAGGAAGGCCGCGCCAACGGCCATGCGCTGACCTTCTGCAGCGTGCTGGGACAGGCCGCCTGCCCGATCGCGTTCTGGTCCGGCGATTTCGATGCCGCCGAGCGCCACGGCGCCGAGCTGCTCGAACACACCGAGCGCCACGGAATCCGGCTGTGGGGCCTATGGGCACGCGCCTTCAACGCCGCGGTCGTGGCCAGGCGCGGCGACATCGCCACCGGCCTGCCGCTTTTGCGGGAAGAGCTCAACCGCGCCGGCGATGCGCGCTTCCTGCCGCGCTTTCTGCCGCTGCTCGGCGAGCTCGCCGCGTGCTTCCTCGAAGCCGACCAGGTCGACCGTGGCCTCGACGTGATCGAAGACGTCCTGACCCGTTGCAACGACCGGCAGGAGCGCTGGTATCTGCCGGAGCTGCTCCGCATCAAGGGAGAATTGATGCTCAGGAGCGCGCGGCATGCGGAGCAGGCCGAGGCGCACTTTCGCGAGGCCATCGACATTGCCGCCCAGCAGGGCGCGCGCTTCTGGGAACTCCGCTGCGCGACCAGCCTCGCGCGGGCCATGATCGGAGCCGGCCGGGGCGCGGAAGCCCGGGTGGTTCTCGACAACGTCTGCGGGACGTTTGCCGAAGGCTCCGATATCGCCGACATGCGCATGGCCCGCGATCTGATCGCGCGATCGCGGGCCTGACGGCGCGGCGTCTTGATCTAGCCTCCGACGGCAGCAGCGCGGCGCGGCAGCTTCCAGCCGGGCCGGATGAAGTGGCAGGTGTAGCCGTCGGGATAACGTTCGAGATAGTCCTGATGCTCGGGCTCGGCCTGCCAGAACTCGCCTGCGGGCGCGACCTCGGTCACCACCTTGCCGGGCCACAGGCCGGACGCCTCGACGTCGGCAATGGTGTCTTCGGCGATCTTCTTCTGCTCCTCGCTCGTATAGAAGATCGCGGAGCGATAGCTGGTGCCCCGATCATTGCCCTGGCGATCGAGCGTGGTGGGATCGTGGATCTGGAAGAAGAACTCGAGCATGACCCGGTAGCTGGTCTTGGCGGGATCGAACATGATCTCGATCGCCTCGGCGTGGCCTTCGTGGTTGCGGTAGGTCGCGTTCTTCACCTTACCGCCGGTGTAGCCGACGCGTGTCGAGATCACGCCCGGTTGCTTGCGGATCAGATCCTGCATGCCCCAGAAGCAGCCTCCGGCCAAAACTGCGCGCTCCGTCGTCATTTGATGCTCCCTTGGTTTCGTCGAGATGCTTACCTTTGCTCCGCAACCGCACGCAAGCGCGGGTCATCCTTGTCGTCGTGATATTCGAGGCCCAGCGGCCCGATCGCACTCACCTGCGTGACATACTCGCCGGCCTTCGCCCAATGGAAATGCCAGGTCTCGCCAGGCAGCACGATAACACTCCCCGGCGGATAGGCGCTGACTTTATCGCCGTCAAAACTCTCGCCGAGCCCGATGTAGAACACGCCCGACATGACCGTGTAGATGCGGTCCTCCGGATGCTTGTGCGGCATCAACCTCGTGCCGCCGGGCACCTTGACCCGGACCACGTAAGGTCCGGGCTCGGCGGGATGTCCGACCATGACGGCCAATCGCGCACCGGGCGGAAATGCCGGGAAGGGCTGCCATGCGATATCCTCGGGCAGGATTGCCCGGAACCTGTCCTCATCCGGCTGATGTTGGCGAGACGGATTTTGGCGAGACATGGCAACACTCCCTGCGTTCAGTCAGCCCAGCTTGGCGTCGAGCGTGATCGCGGCGTTGAGCACCTTCGAGACCGGGCAGTTCTTCTCGGCCTCGCCGGCGATCTTGGCAAAACCTGCGTCGTCGAGGTTCGGCACCTTGGCACGCAAGGTCAGCGCGGACTTGCTGATCTTGAAGCCCTTGCCTTCGGGCTCGAGCGTGACGGCGGCTTCGGTCGAGAGCTCGTCCGGCGTGAAACCGGCCATCTGAAGGCCAAAGGCCAGCGCCATCGTAAAACAGCCGGCATGGGCCGCCGCGATCAACTCCTCGGGATTGGTACCCTTCTCGTTCTCGAAGCGGGTCTTGAACGAATAGGGTGTCTGCGCGAGCACGCCGGATTCGCTCGTCAGATGACCGGTCCCATCGCGACCGGTGCCTTTCCAGACTGCCGTTGCCTTGCGGATCATCTCAATTCTCCTTGTTTGATTTCAGCACCGCTACTCCGTACCGGTGGAAGGCGGCATCGGCGTGACCGCCTGCCGCCGCTCCAACCGGCCGCGCGTCGCAACGGTTCCGTTAGCTGCCGATCTGTCCGACGTGGAAGCCGAGCCGGTTCTCGACGTCCCCGGAGCGGTGGAAGCCGCGCGCCATCAGCGCCTTGATCCTGGTCTGGCTCGCGGGGCGGCCGAGCGAGGCCAGGAACGCATCCCACTCCGGCTTGATTTCGGCGTCCGGCGGCAGGCTTGCGACATCGACAAGACGCTTGGTCTCGGCGATCGCCTCCTTGTCGAACGAGGCGATGCGCATGGCGAGTGCCTCGACGAAACCATCGAGCTCGGCGTCCGGCAACGACCGGTTGACGTAACCGTAGCGTTCGGCGAGATCGCCATGGATGTCGTCGGCGCCGAGCAGCACTTCGAGCGCACGGCCGCGGCCCATCAGGCGCGGCAATCGCGCCATCGGCCCGCCACCGGGCACGAGGCCCGCCCCAACCTCCCATTGCGACAGGATCGCCTTCTCGCGGCTGGCAAAGCGCATGTCGCTCGCGAGCGCGAGCTCGCTGCCGACACCGGTCGCGCGGCCCCGGATCGAGGCGATGGAGACGACCGGCGCGCGGCTGAGGCGCACCAGCATGTCGGGCAGCGCCTCAAGGCCGGTCGACCCCGGCGGAATACGAAGCGAATCCTCCAGCGGCGCGAGGAAGTCGTAATGGGTGATGAAGAAGCCTTCGACGGCACTGTCGAACACGACGACCTTCACGTCCGGATCGGTCTCGATCCTGGTGACGATGTCGCCCAGCAGCGGCAGCTGCTTCGGGCCGAAAATATTCACCGGCGGCATGTCGAAGGTGACACGCCAGTAGGACGGCAGGCGGCGCTCGAGGTGAATCTGTTCGGTCGTGAAGGTGGGTTCGGGACGGTTCATGTCTTGCACTCCTGATCTATGGGTTCGCATCTCAGATCGATTGCCGCAGCGGGCGGAACGCGGTGCGCACTTCCGCGGAGAACAGCGCCGGCTGCTCCCAGGCCGCGAAGTGTCCGCCCTTGTCGAGACGGTTGTAGTGGATCAGCTTGGGGTAGGCCCTCTCGGCCCAGCTCCGCGGCGCGGCGTAGATCTCGTCCGGAAAGACGCTGACGGCGACCGGAATCGTCACGTGCTTAGGCGCGAAGAACACCAGCTTGTTCTCCCAGTACAGGCGGGCCGAGGAGACCGCGGTGTTGGTGAGCCAATAGAGCGTGATATTGTCGACCACGTCGTCGCGCGACAGCCCTTCCGTCCGACCGTCGAACACGCGCGCGATCATCGCGGCGCTGCGCGCATCGTGATCGAGCATCCAGGACGCGAGGCCCGCGGGCGAATCCACGAGGCCATTGAGCGTCTGCGGCCGGTTCGACATCTCGATCGCGTAGCCGAGACCGTGCTTGTAGAAATCATCGAGCTGGTCGTAGGCAAGGCGCTCGTCGGCCGAAAGGTTCGCCGGGCGCGTTCCGCCGGGTTGAAGCGCCTTGGCGATGTCGTCGGGGACGGTCGCGGGCATGTTGGTGTGGATGCCGAGCAATTCCGGCGGCGCGATCAGCGCCATCTGCTCCGTCACGGCATTACCCCAATCGCCGCCTTGCGCGACGTAGCGGCTGTAGCCGAGCCGCTTCATCAACACGACCCAGGCCCGCGCGATGCGCTGGGGATCCCAGCCGAGAACCGCCGGCTTGCCCGAGAAGCCGTGGCCGGGGAGCGAGGGAATCACAAGGTCGAACGCGTCCGCGGCCTTGGCACCGTGTGCGGTCGGATCGGTGAGCGGACCGACGATCTTCATCTGCTCGATGATCGAGCCGGGCCAGCCATGCGTGACGATCATCGGCAGTGCATTCTCGTGCCGCGAGCGGACGTGAATGAAGTGAATGTCGACGCCGTCGATTTCGGTGACGAATTGCGGCAAGGCGTTCAACCGCGCTTCCAGCTTGCGCCAGTCGTAGTCGCTCAGCCAGTAGCGCACGAGCTGTTGCACCGTCGTCAGCTGCACGCCCTGCGACTGATCATTGACGATCTCGCGATCCGGCCAGCGCGTGGCAGCCAGGCGCCGGCGCAGGTCGAGCAGATCCTGCTCGGGCACGTTGATCTGGAAGGGGCGGATGGCGCCGCCTGCGGCGGCCCTGGCCGGATGCAGCGGCAACAGGCTCGATACGCTGGCGGCAACCGCGGTCATCGCGGCCTGGCTCAGCAATTGACGGCGATCGGGATTGAGGCTCTCGGTTCGTGCTTGCGCGGTCATGTTGGATCTCCCTTGCTTTGGTCGGTGACGCTGACCGAGTTCGAAATCAACGCGTCGGTTGGTGTGCAGAGAGATTGGCGCGGGCCCCGGAAATTTGCTCGTTATGGATTGTTAGCCTGCGTTAGCCGTTGCGAGTCCGCGCACCGCAAGAGGACGATGACATGCGCGCGATGCGACACGGCGCGCGATGACCATGTCATCGCGCGCCGTGTCGGCTAAAGTCGGAGATGCCTTTCGCGGCAGCTCAAGTCGGCAACGGCTGGCCGGCCTGCTCGCGGACGATGTAGTCGGCGTACCATTCCGCCCAGTTCTCGTCGTGCCCGCCGGTCCGCGCCTCATGCTCGCCATGCGCCAGCGCCGCGCGACGCAGCGCTGCGGCCAGATCGGTCGCTGAGGCGAATGCCGTACCGTCGCCTGCGATGCGTCCGGGCAATCGTGTCGTGACTTCCTGGAACAGCCAGCCATTGCCGTCGGGATCGCTGAACGCGGCGAATGAAGCATAGCTGCCGCGCTTCGGGTCAGCACCACTGACTCGAACGCTGCCGAACAGATAGGGCTCGTCAGGCCCGGCATGAACGTCGCCGGCACCGTGGAACGGCGCGCTGACTTCGACGCCGCGGTCGAGCAGATCCTGTCGTGCCGCCTCGAGATCGGAGACGACCAGATACAGGCCGCGCGCCGAGCCGGGCGCTGCCGCCGTGACGTTCCTGCCGAAGATCACCGAACAGGCCGAGCCCGGCGGCGTGAACTGGATCACGCGCCAGTCGTCGCCTGACGTGAAATCGGCATCCAGTCGCCAGCCGAGTCGCGCATAGAACGCCTTGGCGCGGTCGACATCGGACACCGGGATCACGAGGACCTCGAGCTTCATATCGACGCCGCGAGATGTCGAGGGCTTGGTTTCAGCTTCGCGATTGATCTCGATCACAGCCATGTCCAACTCCTTGTTTCAAGCCGCGGGCCCGGAATCGACACCCGCTCTGAACGTCAGGACTGTTGCGCAAACAACAGACCTTTGCCCGTTATGGAGTGTTAGGGTCCGCTAGCCGTTGTGAGGCAGGGGGAAGCTTCCCCCGCGGTCACGCCGCAGCAATCGGCATCACGATCGTGACCCGGGTGCCGCCCTCCCCCGCCTCGCCCTGCAGCCGCGCATGGATGCTGCGTGCGAGCCCTTCGAGAATCCGGCTACCGGTGCCCTGGAGCGGACCGGTCGCGCCGATGCCGTTGTCGGCCACCGTGCAGAGCCAGGCGCCGCCGCGCCGGGCCAGGCCGATGCGGATCAACGCACCATTCTTGCTCGGGAAAGCATGCTTTGCCGCATTCGTGACCAGCTCCGTCAGCATCAGCGCGAGCCGATGACGCTGCGCCGCCGGCAATGAGCCGCTTTCGATCGCAGCCTCGCAGCGGATACCTGCCGGTTCCAGCACAGCCTCGGAGATCGCCTCGCACAGGCTTTCGAAGAAGGCCGCTGTGGAGACGACCGGCAGATCGTCATGATCAGACAAGAGTTGATAGAGCCTGCCGAAGGCGACGATGCGCCGCTCGAGCCGGTCCACCGCCAGCGACATATCGCCCCTGCCCGCGCGCGTGAAATCGCGACGGACTGACGCACCCAGCAGCGTCAGCGTGTTCTTCATGCGATGGTGGGATTCCCGCAGCACGAGCTCCCAATCACGCGACTGATCATCGAGACCAGGTACAAATTGAGATCGAACGACGTGGTCGTTCGGCCGAGCGCCGATCGCGGACATCATAGCCTCCCGTTGAAAATTGCGTCTAACTCGAAGGCCATACTGGATGCTGTTTGCGCCCGTTGCTCGTTAGACGTTGCAAGATTCTGTTATGATCACCGTCGCGACGACCGAGATCCAGATCCGCCATCGCGGTCCAGCGCATTGCCGGATTGTCCCGATCGCTCGCTGGACCATTCGCGTTTAAGTTAGATTTGCGACGCTCCTCGCGCATCGGCCGATTGCGATGATCGCCACGCGATTTCGCCACTTTCAGCCAGTTTACTGGACGCCTCGTTCTGTTAGACCAAGACTGCACTTCAGCATTTTTACTGGAATTATTGGCCCGTGCCGGACACTAACGAGCAAGATTCGGTCATTGCCTTCGGACCATTCCGCTTGTTCGCGAAGTCGCGGCTGCTCGAGAAGGACGGCGTCCCGCTTCACCTCGGCGGCCGTGCGCTCGACATCCTCATTTTTCTCGCCGAGCGTGCGGGTGAGGTCGTTGACAAGCGGGAGCTGATCAAGCGCATCTGGGCCGACGTGAATGTCGACGAAGGCAGCCTGCGTTTCCACATCACGACGTTGCGCAAGGCCTTGAACGACAAGGCCTTGAACGATGCCGGCGAAGGCTCCCGCTACGTGATCAACGTCCCCGGACGCGGCTATTGCTTCGCGGCCCCGCTGCTCCGGGCTGCGCCTTCGGAGAGCCGGACCAGCCCGCCCGACGCTTCGCTCCGCTCGCTGCCCGCGCCGCTCGCGAAGATGATCGGGCGGGACGATGCGGTCGAGAAGATCTCGGCCGAGCTTGCCCAGCATCGCTTCGTCACAATCGTCGGCCCGGGCGGGATCGGCAAGACGTCGGTGGCACTTGCCGTCGCGCATCGCGAGCTTGCCGGCTTCGATGACCAGGTGTGTTTCGTCGATTTCGGCGCGCTGACGGATGTCCGGCTGGTTCCCGGCACGATTGCGGCCGCGCTGGGCCTGACCGTCAACGCCGACGATCCCGTGCCGAGCCTGCTGACGGTCCTGCGCAGCCGGCGCATGCTGCTGGTGTTCGACAGTTGCGAGCATATCCTCGACGAGCTCGCCCCTTTGGCCGAGCGCATGGTCCGCGAGGCGCCGAAGCTGCATATTCTGGCCACCAGCCGCGAATCCTTTCGCACCGAAGGTGAGCGCGTGCACCGGCTGTTTCCGCTGGATTGCCCGCCGCAGCGCGAAGGCCTCGGCATCGCCGACATCCTTGCCTATCCCGCAAGCCAGCTCTTCGTGGAACGCATTGCCGAGAGCCTGAGCGAATTCGAGCTCACCGAGGAGGATGCGCCGCTCGTTGCCGAGATCTGCCGGCGGCTGGACGGCATTGCCCTGGCAATCGAGCTCGCGGCCGGACGCGTCAACGCCTATGGCATTGCCGGGACCGCATCGCTGCTGGACAGCCGCTTCTCGCTGCTGTGGCGGGGACGGCGCACCGCGATTCCGCGGCACCAGACCCTGAGCGCAGCGCTTGCCTGGAGCTACGATTTGCTGCCGCCGGCCGAGAGCGCGACCCTGCGCGGCTTGTCGGTGTTCGTCGGGCCGTTCACGCTGGAAGCCGCGCTTGCGGTCGCATCCTGCCAGGGCATCAGCGAGGGCGAAGGTGTGGAAGCCATTTCGAACCTGCTCTCCAAATCCCTGATCGCGACCTCGCCGGCGGAGCGGCGGTTGCGCTATCGCCTGCTCGACACCACCCGGGCCTTCATGGCGGACAAGCTCGTCGAGAATGGCGAAGCGGACCGCGTCGCGCGCGCCCACGCCGAATATTTCCGCGACTTCCTGCGCGACATTGCGCTGAAATCCACGGGCATGCAGAGCGCGGGCGGCTTCCTTCCCTATGCCGACCATGTGCCCAATGTCCGGGCCGCGCTGACCTTCAGCTTTTCGGACGGCGGCGACCGGACGATCGGCGTGGATCTGGCGGCCTCGGCGGCGCAGTTCTTCCTCGAACTGACATTGCTGACGGAATGCTACCGATGGACCCAGCAGGCGCTGGCGTCGCTCGACACCAGCGCGGTGGACAGCCGTCAGGAAATGACCTTGCAGGCCGCGCTCGGCGTCTCCGTGATGTTCACGCAAGGCAATACGGAAGCGGTCCGGTCGGCCTTCACGCGAAGTCTCGAGCTCGCCCGGCAGCTCGATGACCTGCACTGGCAGCTCTGGCTGCTGCGCGGATTGCACATCTACCTGACCAGGGTCGGAGATTTCCACGGTGCGCTCGGGACCGGCGAACAGGGCGAGGACGTTGCGCGCAAACTGAATGATTCCGCCGCCACGCTGAACGTGGATTGGATGCTCGGCGTCGCGCATCATCTGATCGGCAACCAGGACAAGGCGGTTCGGTTCTGCGAAAGCGCGATGGTGCACAATCCCGGCTCGCAACGGCTGAATATCGGGCATCTCGGCTATGACGACCGCATCGTCGCGCTGGTTGCGCTGGCGCGCGGGCTCTGGCTCACGGGCCGGCCCGAGCGAGCGGTCGAGGTGGCCAGATACACCGTTCGCGAGGCCGAGTTGCTCGAGCAGCCGCTCACCCTCGGCATCTCCCTGATCTGGACGATCTATGTGTTCCTCTGGGTCGGCGACTGGGCCAGTGCCGAAATCCTGATCGAGCGGCTGATCGACCATTCCGCGCGGCACTTCCTCGGCCCCTATCACGCGGTCGGCATCGGCCAGAAGGGCGAGCTGCTGCTGCGCCGGGGCGACGTCGCGGGGGGTATCGAGCACCTCCGCCGCAGTCAGGCCACGTTGTACGCCACACGGCACCGCATCATGACGACGGTGTTTGCGACGGCGCTCGCGGAGGGTCTCGCCTCCCAGAACCAGCCCGACGAGGCCTTGCAGACGATCAACGAGGCCATCGCCCAGATTCCCGATCACGGCGAATCCTTCGACATGCCGGAGATGCTCAGGATCAAGGGTGATATCCTCGCCGGGTCGGGCAACGCTGTGGAGGCGGAGAGCACCTTGCGCAAATCGCTCGATCTGTCCCGGCGTCAATTCGCGGTCGGCTGGGAGCTTCGCGGGGCGATCAGCCTCGCCCGCATCTGGGAGCAGGCCGGCAAGGCCGCTGACGTCCGCGCTTTGCTCAACCCCCTCGTTGCGCGCTACCAGGAGGGCCTCCAGACCCGCGATCTGATCGCTGCCAGGGAGCTGCTGGGCACCCTGAATTGAGAGTATCTTCAACGAGATACTGCCATGCTGCCCGCTCGCAACTCCTAACAACTTCTAACACGCCAAGCCGCATGCGCCCCGCCATGGTGGAGACACTGCACGGTGGATGTGGCGGGACATGGCGCTTCTTGACGATGTAATCGATGCCAGCGGCGGAATGGCCCGCTGGAACAGCTTGAACCGGTTCACGCTCCACCTTTCCGTTGGCGGGACGCTGTTCTCCAGTGCCGGCCATGCCCGGGAATTCAAGGATGTGACCGCTGAAGGCTCGACCCGGACGCAATCGGTGCGCTTCACCGGCATCACCGGGGGTGAGCACTCCGGCTCCTTTCAACCGGATGCGATCACGATCGAGAGCCTGGATGGTGAGGTCCTGCGGTCCTGGCGTGACCCGAGCCTTGCATTCTCCGAGGTCGATCCACCAGCGCTTGCCGATGAACTGCATCTCGTCTTCTTCTGCGGCGTCGCGATCTGGAGTTATCTGACGATTCCATTCCTGCTTGCCCACCCCGATGTCGTGATCGAGGAGCTGCCGCCCTGGCAGGAGAATGCCGAAACCTGGCGGCGGCTGCGGGCACGATTCCCGGCTCACCTGATGACGCTCGCGCCCGAGCAGATCTTCTATTTCGACGAGAGCGCCCTGCAGCGGCGGACAGATCACGATCTCTTCGGGATGAAGGTCGCACATTCTTCCTGGGCTCATGACAACTTCGGCGGCATCCTGGTGCCGACACTTCGGCGCGCGCAGACATTGCGGCCCGATGGAACCGTGATTGCCAAGCCGGTGCTGATGGACGTCGAGATCTTCGACGCCGTCTTCGAATAGCGGCCTGATATCGCCGCTCTCAACGTCTAACATTACATAACGAGCCAACGGCCCGCCTCGAGCGCAGATTGGGTTCGCGAGCAACGCACGACGTGCTTCGAACGAAACCCAGGTGACGCATCCACAAGCGTGGAATGCGCCGCAGCACTTTCCACAAACCCTCGCGCCACGTGCAAGAGCAATGACATGAGCATTCCAGCCACACTCGCCCTCTCGGCCGCAATGGCTTGCGCCGTCGTGCAAGCCTCAGCGCAGGAATTGCGATCGAGCCGGCGCTCGATCAGCTATCACAGCGTCGATGTTCGTGACCTCAAGATATTCTACCGCGAAGCTGGGCCAGCCGACGCCCCGACCGTGCTGCTGCTGCACGGCTTTCCGTCCTCGTCGCGGATGTGGGAGCCCTTGCTGCCGCTGCTCGCCGACAAATATCACGTGATCGCACCGGACTATCCCGGCTTCGGCAACAGCAGCGCGCCGCCGCCGTCCGATTTCACCTATACGTTCGACAACATCGCCGGCGTGATGAACGAGCTTACGGTGAAGCTCGGTCTTGGCAACTACGTCCTGTTCATGCAGGACTATGGCGGCCCGGTCGGCTTCCGCATGGCGCTGGCGCATCCCGAACGTGTCCGCGGGATCATCATCCAGAATGCCGTGTCGCACGAGCAGGGCTTGAGCCCGCTCTGGGAGGCGCGTCGCAGATATTGGGCCGATCCGGCCCACGAGCTCGAGGCGCTCAAGGCCAATTTCACCTCGCTGGCGGCGACGCGCCAGCGGCATCTCGGCTCCAGCCCGCACCCCGAACGCTACGACCCCGATACCTGGACCGACGAATACGCCTTCCTGACCCGTCCGGGACAGGCCGAGATCCAGACCACGCTGTTCCTGGATTACCGGACCAACGTCGCCTCCTATCCGGAATGGCAGGAATGGTTGCGCAAGACCCGGCCGCCGACGCTGGTGGTCTGGGGCAAATACGATCCGTCCTTCGCGGTCGCCGGCGCGTCGGCCTATCGCGACGACGTTCCGGATGTGCAGGTTCACATCCTGGAAGCGGGCCACTTCGCGCTGGATGAAGCCACCGACGAAATCGCTGCGCTCGTTCGCGGCTACCTTGCGCGACTGGACGGGCACAAGGGCTGACAGCAACCGCGGGGCGGATCGCTACGGAGGCGCCGCCGCTGTTCGGCTTGATCAGGGGGAAGGCGGATTCAGCATGAGCCGTGCGGCCTTGAGATCGGCGGTCTCGAACCCTTCGGTGAACCGCGCGTACGTCTTGGCGAGCTGTTCGCGCGGATCTCGTACACCCTGCCGCTCGCGTAGCCGCGCCAGCGACATCTCGGTGCGCAGCCGCCAGGACAGCGCGCCCTGTTGCTCGGCGAGCTCTGCCGACGCAACAAGGCTAGCCTCGGCCGCGTCGAGCTTTCCGCTCTGCGCCTCGAGCTCTCCGCGCAGACGGAGCAGCTCCGGCATGTCGAAGGCGCCGCCTTCCTGCTCGACGCGGTCGATGGTTTCGTGAAGGACCTGAGCGCCTTCCGCCAAGCGCCCCAACGAGACCAGCCCGGAAGACAGATCCGCGGCGAACGCCGACATATAGAGCTCGTAGCGATCCGCGTGCAGACGCGGAAGCGCGCTCCGCAACAGGTCGATGCCGCCAATGGCCTCGCCGTGGGCAATCATGGTCTGCGCCCGAAAGCCGGTCGCAACGGCTTCGTAGGGGACGAGCCCGTGCATGCTCGCATGCGTCGCCAGGCGAGCGCTCATGGTCTCGACGGCGGACCAGTCGCCGACCCAACCGAACACCGAGGCGGACCAGCACAGCGCGATACAATGCATGACCACGTCGCGCGGCGCTGATGCGCCGACGAGCGGGAGGACGCATTCGAGCGCGCGATCGGGATAGCCGCGCAGCCACAACACGCGCGCGAGCGGAATTTGCGGCGTACGCGAATAGGCGAAATGTCCCGGTTGCGTGCCCCGCAGCGCGGCGTCGTCGCGCATGCCCTCGTCGAGATGAGCTTGCGCCTCGGCCTGGTCGCCGGCGAGGTGATAGGACACGCCGAGAAGCGCCTTGCTGCCCGCAATGCCCGCGGTATCGCCGATCAGGCGCGCGATCCGCTCGGCGTGACGCGCTGTCGGCACCAGATGCCGGTAGCCGCCGGTCCGGCGGTAGAACATGTTCAGTCGCGACAGCAGCCTGAACGTGTTGGCATGGTCGCCGAGCGCTTGCGCGATCTCCAGCCCGCGCCTGAGCGCCGCTTCCGCCTGCTCGCTGTTGCGCTCGGTGAACATGAAGGCGTGGCCGAGCGTCGACTGGAGCTCGAGCTCCCATCGGCCGCCACGATCGGCGTCGTCGAGCATCGCGAGTGCGCGATCGGACCAGATGCGCGCCTCGTTCAGCAAATTGAGCTCGACGAACAGACCCGTGCAACTGCCGGCAAGCGGCACGCGCAAATCGGCGCCGTCATCATGGGCGTAGCTCCAGGCCAGCGCCGCGCGGGAATCGGCGAGCAGACCGGCGCGCTCCTGCGAGCGGGACACCTGGCCGCTGCCGCCCTGCGCCGTCAGGCCGGCTTCGAGCGTGCGTTGAACGTAACAGGCGTGACGGCGCGCGATAGTGTTGGCCTCACCGCCATCCGCCAGCTTCTGCATGGCATAGGCACGCGTGGCATCCAGCAGGCGATAGCGCCGCGATGCGCCGTCCGGCTGCGAGGACACCAGCGACTTGGCCACGAGCTGCTCCAGCGCCTCGATGACGCGATCCTCCGGCGTTCCCTCCTCGGCCGCCACCGCTATGGCGCCCTTCAGGGTGAAGTGACCTGCGAAGACGGCGAGCCGCAGAAACACGATGCGCTCGTTCTCGCCGATCAGGCCGAAACTCCAGTCGAGCGTGGCACCGAGCGTCTGCTGCCGCGGCGGCGCCGTTCGCCGCCCGCGCCATTCGAGCTGCAGACGGCTGTCGAGCAGCGCCGCCATCTCGCGCAGCCCGTAGAGACCGACGCGCGCGGCGGCAAGTTCGATCGCGAGCGCGATGCCATCGAGCTTGCCGCAGATCTGCACCAGGATTTCCGCATCCTCGTCGGTGAGATCGTCGCGATGCCCCGCCGCACTGGCGCGGTCGACGAACAGGCGCGCCGCCGGATAATTCAGCACCTCGCCGGCGCTGAGGCGTGTGCCTTGCGGCGGGCCGGGCAGCGGAGCAAGTTCGAAAATCTGCTCGCCAGCCACCGACAGCTGCTCGCGGCTGGTGGCGAGGATGGCAACGCCGGGCGCCTCGCGGTGGATGTCTTCTGCGAGACGTGCGACCGCGTCGATGACGTGCTCGCAGCTGTCGAGAACGAGAAGCAGCCGCCGCCCGCGCAGGAAATTGACGATGCTGCCACTCGGATCATTGTGATGCACGACGAGGCCAAGCGCGGCGGCAACCGTGCTCGCTACCAATGCGGCATCCTTGAGCGGACCGAATTCGAGGAAATGGACGTTGCCCTCGAATCTGTCGCACAGGTCATGCGCGAGCGCGACCGCAATGGTGGTCTTGCCGATGCCGCCTGGCCCGCGCAGCGTGACGAAGCGATCGCGGAGCAGGCGCGGCGCCAATTCGGCCACGATTTCGTCCCGCCCGACCATCCGGTCCAGGCGATGCGGCAGAGACGGTGACGGCGTCACCTCTTCGCCCGGCCGCGCCGTGAGTGCAGGCGGCTCGGCGCGCTGCACCGGCGCGACGAAGCAATAACCCCGGCTCGGGATGTTGGTGATGTAGCGGACACCGTCCTTGCCGTCGCCGAGCACCTTGCGCAGCTCCGCGACATGAACCCGCAAGGAGATCTCCTCGACGGAGAGTCCGGACCACGCGTAGCCGAGAATCTCGTTCTTTGGCACCACCTCGCCGGCACGGCTGACGAGCAGGCGCAAAATATCCATCGCCCGACTGCCGAGCTTGACCGGTACGCCGTCCTTCTCCAGCAGCCGCGAGCGCAGCGAGAACGGCCCGAACGAGACGGCATCGAGATCTAGGATCGGTCCGGCGCCGCCGCTGCGGGGGCCATGTCCTGCCGTGAGGTCGGTCACATCTTGCTCATCTTGACGGCGGCTTCCTCGAAACGCGCAGGGACTATACCCGGCACCGATGCGAGGTCCAGCGAAGGCCCTGCGCGGATCTCACACCGGCACGTCGATCGTCACGCGATCCTCCTTGAGGTCCCCTCAAACAGGGGCAGCCGGGCAAATCTCCGACAAATTGGACCTGATCAAACGTCTGCGGCGGGCTGTCGCACCTGGTGCACGCGCACAAAATCTAACAGATCCTAATCACCACTAACGGGCGTCCTGGCCAGTTCGCGCCTA
The DNA here is from genome assembly GCF_028128835.1 of Bradyrhizobium sp. CCBAU 65884. Taxonomy (NCBI): domain Bacteria; kingdom Pseudomonadati; phylum Pseudomonadota; class Alphaproteobacteria; order Hyphomicrobiales; family Nitrobacteraceae; genus Bradyrhizobium; species Bradyrhizobium sp. CCBAU 65884. The sequence goes on from NZ_LBJU01000129.1 coordinate 160,779, forward strand.
TCCTCCGAGCATGGAAAGCATTGGGTTTGCGCGTTTGCCGGTCGTTGCAAACAGCGGCAAAGCCAGGAGAGGACGAGCGATGTCGAACAATTTGCACGCGGCCCATGCCTGGATCGATTTTCCGGCCGGCTCGCGGGATCACGAGGTTCTTCGCCCGACGCAGGTGATCGCCCGGGAGAGCCAATGGCGTCAGATCGATCGCGCTCCGGACGCCGCGACCCAGGACATCACGATCTCGCGATGGGAGGACACGCGGAGCAGCTCGTCGCACGAGACGACGACGCCGGACGATCGCTATTTCATCGGCATCGCCCTGAAGACCACGCGCGCGAAGCTGACACGGGACCGCCAGATCATTTTCGACGGCACCATGCCTGCGGGGACGCTCTATGTCACCGCTCCGTCGAAATCTCTCGGCGTGCAGTTCCAGTCGCCATGCGCCTTCCTGCACGTCCACATCTCCACGGATCATCTTCCGGCCCATGTCGTTGCGACTGACGGGCTCAATGATCTCGTGCTGCTCCGCGATCCGCTCGCCGCCGAACTTGCCAAGGCGCTGATCGAGCAGAGTGATGCCAAAGACCGGCATTTCACGCAGTGCATCGGCCGGACCCTGGCGATGCATCTCACCCGGATGGAGTTGCCGCGCGTCAGGGTCAACGCCTTGCCGAAATGGCGGCTGCGGCGTGTCGAGCAATATATCGCCGATCATTTCCACCGCGGCATCAGCCTGTCCGAGCTCGCCAATGTCGCCGGCCTGTCCCGGATGCACTTTGCGGCACAATTCCGCGCCGCGACCGGTTACCGTCCGCGCGAATATCTGCTCAATCACCGGACCGAGCAGGCGAAGACGCTGCTTGCAACCACCGAGCGGCCATTGGCGGAGATCGCGCTTGCCGTGGGCTTCAGCACACAGGCGCATTTCTCGACCGTGTTCAAGCGCATCAGCGGCGAGTCACCGGCACGCTGGCGCCTCGCCAGCAGGGGTGAGCGGCTCGAGGTCGAAGCGCCGACGCGGCGCCGCCCTTCCCCGCAGATCGGCTGGATCGCCAGCGCCGCGGCGTAGTGCAGCGTCGGGCGCACGTGAGGGCTACACCGGATCGAACGCGCGGATCGGCGGCAGATTGCCGGTGAACTTCTCCACCTCGACCACCGTCAGCTGCCCCGTGCAGCCTTGCGCGAACGACGAGGTCCCGATGTCGCGGGTGAGCACGTTCGGATTGCCGTGAACGCAGAGCGGCGCCTCGTCTTCGGGGTCCATCGGATCGTACCAGGCGCCGGTCGGAAGCTGCACCACGCCGGGCGCGATGCCGTCGGTGACGTGGACCGCGGCGAGGCACGCACCGCGATCGTTGAACAGGCGGATGATGTCGCCGTCCTTGATGTCGCGCGCATCGGCATCGCGCGGGTTCATACGCGCCACCTCGCGCCCGCGATGCTTTGCGGCAAGCGAATGCCCGCCGAAATCGAGCTGGCTGTGCAGGCGCGTCACCGGCTGGTTCGCGACGAGGAAGCACGGCGCCCCCGGCTTGGGCATGTCGGTCTTGTCGAGCCAGACCGGATGTCCCGGACAATCCGCATCGTTGTGCCCGGCAATCTTGGCCGAAAATATCTCGATGCGCCCGCTCGGCGTCGGCAGCGCGTGATTGACGGGATCCTCACGGAAGCGGCGCAGCCGGCCGCCGTCATCGGGCTGCTGCGGCACGACCAGGCTGCCGCGCGCCCAGAACTCGTCGAAGCGAGGGGCCTCCAGGCCGCGCTTGGCGAGCGAGGCGCGGGTCGGCTCGTAGAGATGCTCCAGCCATTGCCGCGAGGTGCGGCCCTCGGTGAAGGGTTCGCGGGCCCCCAAACGGTCGGCGAGATCGGCAAAGATATCGTAGTCGTCGCGCGAAAGCCCAAATGGCTCGGCGATCTGGTGCATGGCCACCATGAGGGGGTCGTTGCTGGAATAGCCGATGTCCTCGCGCTCGAGCGTCATCGTCGACGGCAGCACGATGTCGGCATGACGGGCGGTGGCGGTCCAGGCCAGCTCGTGCACGACGAACGTATCGAGTTTCGCAAAAGCCTTGCGCAGGCGGTTGATATCCTGGTGGTGATGGAAGGGATTGCCGCCGGCCCAGTAGACCATGCGGATGTCCGGATAGGTCCGCGTCTCGCCATTGTAGCGATAGGTGCTGCCCGGCTTGAGCAGCATGTCGGCGATGCGCGCCACGGGAATGAAATCGGCGACGCCGTTGCGGCCCTGGCCCAGCGTCGGCCCCGGCACGTCGTTGACGCGGCGGCCGTAATAGCCGATCGCTCCGAGCGAATAGGCGTATCCGCCGCCGGGAAGGCCGATCTGGCCGAGCGCCGCCGCCAGCACCATGCCCATCCACACCGGCTGCTCGCCATGCTCGGCGCGCTGCAGCGAATGAGAGACGGTGATCAGCGCGCGCTTTCCGGCGAGCCGGCGCGCGAGCTTGCGGATCGTCTCCGCCTCGACGCCTGAGATCGCGGCGGCCCATTCGGCATGCTTGGCCTGCCCGTCACTCTCGCCGGTGAGGTAGCGCAGGAAGACCGGCCAACCCTCGGTGTAACGATCGAGGAAGGCCTGATCGTGCAGGCCTTCGCTGACCAGCGTGTGAACGATGCCGAGCATCAGCGCGGTATCGGTGCCGGGCACGCAGCTCATCCATTCGGCACCGGCTTCCACCGGCAGATCGTCACGCAGCGGGCTGACCAGGATGAAGTCGCAGCCGCGCCGGCTCGCCGCTGCCATCGCGCCGCGCTCGACGTGCTTGCTGATGGAGCCGCCGGCCACCATTGAGTTCTTCAGCGCCATGCCGCCGAAGGCCAGCACGATGTCGGTGGTCTCGGCGATCTGCTCCCAGGTGACATTGCGCTTGGTGATGTCCTCGTAACCCGCCAGAATCTGCGGCAGCAGCACCGAGGACGCGCCGGAGGAATAGGTGTTGACCGAGCGCACATAGCCGCCCATCGCGATGTTGAGGAAGCGATGCACCTGGCTCTGGGCGTGATGAAAGCGGCCGGCGCTCGACCAGCCATAGGAACCGCCGAACACGGCGCCAGGCCCGCGGGTATCGCGGATGCGCGACAGCTCGTCGCCGAGGAGGTCAAGCGCCTTCTCCCAGCTCACGGAGACGAATTCGTCGCGGCCGCGGCGATCGTCGGGGCCCGGCCCGCGCTCGAGCCAGCCGCGGCGGATCGCCGGCTGGGAAATGCGCGCCTGATGGCGGAGCGCGCCGGCGAAATTGTCGATGATGCCGTTCGGATCGGGGTCGCCCGCATAAGCCCTGACCTCCAGCCCGGCCGCGCCCTGACGCGCGGAAAACACGCCCCAATGCGATGTGTGCGGCTTGAAGCCATCCGAGAGGTCGAGACCGGGATCGGGGAAGCCAATCGTATCGTCCATCGTCTGATCCTTGTTCCGGCGTCGGCCTGCAATCGGGGTGGTACTATACCGATCCAATCCGGACGTCGTCGAGATCAGCGTTGACGGAAATGCTGGGCTGCCCCGCGGTGCTGGCCCTTGGCGTCAAATCGCGGCGGCTAGGCGCTGGCCCGCACGCGCTGCAGCAGGCGCGCGGCGGCTACCAGATCCTGCGTTTCAAAGCCTTCGGTGAATTCGCCGTAAAGGGGAGCCAGCAATCGGATGGCTTTCGGCCTGCGGCCCGTCGCGATCCAGTGCGCGGCAAGATCGGTGGCGATCCGCAACTCGAAGGTCACCGCCCCGATGGCGCGCGCTTCGGCGAGCGCCTGCTGCAGCCGCTTTTCGGCACGCAGCGGCTCCCCTTCCTGCAGTAGAACCGATGCCTCGACCCGCTGAACTTCCGAGCGGCACCAGCGCTCGCCCTGACGCTCCTGGTGGTCGATCGCCCGCGTGATGGCCGCACGCGCCTCCGCGATTCGCCCCTGCCGCAGATGGGCGCGCGCGAGGACCGCCAGATAGCTGCCGATCCGCATCAGAAAGCGGCATTCGATCAGTTCGTCGATCGCGGCTCGAATATCCTCCACCGCCTGCCGATCGCCACGCAGATCGCGAAGGCAGGCGGAGAAATAGTGCTCGACCGGAACCCAACGCGAGATCCGCTCCCGTTCCAGATTGCGCCTCAGCCGCTCCGTATAGGTCTCGAGCGCGGTCAGGTTTCCGGTCTCGAGCGAGACAGGGAGCGCGGCGAGCCCGAGCGCATTCGACTGGGATACCCAATGACCGCTGCGATCCGCGGCGTCGACGGCGTCGCGCGCGAGCCTTGCCGCATAGTCGGGCTGCCCTTGCATCCACGCAACGAAGGGCAAATTGAAGCGGACGGTGATGAACCGATAGACCTCGTTCGCATCCTTGCGCGAACGTCCGGCGGCGAGCGAATAGGTCGCCGCGAGGCGATCGAGAACCGGGCGGCTCTTGCTCAATTCGCCGGCAAAGGCGCGGGCCCAGGCCAATGCCCGATCGGCTTCGGACGTTGCCGTCAGGTCGCGGTCCCGCTCGGCGAGCTCCGTGGCCTCCTCGAGATAGGTGATGGCGCGCGGGACCTGGCCAATCTGCAGCAGGTAAAAGGCAAATCCCACCAGCGCGCGCTGCTGATACTCGACGTTACCCGAGCGCCTTGCAAAGGCGATCGCATCGAGCCAGGCAACCTCGTTTTCGTTCGACATCTTGCGTGCGTAGAACAGGCTCCATCCGAGGGCACAGGCGAGCTTTGCCTTCGACAGGTCGTCGCATTCCACAATCTTGGCCAATGCGAGCGCCTGCTCCAACCGCGCCTGCGCTTCCGACAGGATGGAGGTTTCCGACCACAAGGTGATCGCCGCGACCGTGAGCCTGATTCCGAGGACAGGGTCTCCCGCCTCGCCGAATGCCCAAGACAGAGCAGCCCTCAAGTCCGCGATACGGCCAAGGTAGCGATGCGTCCAATCAGCCGGCTCGCGCCAGTTCCACTCCTCCTCGGACTGCTCGAACAGCGCGAGGACGCGCAACGCATGACGGTGCAGGGCATGGCCGCAGGCGGGATCGGCCTGGCGCCGCTCGGCCGCGTAGCGCCGTGTGCTGTTGAGCAGTCGATAGCGAAGGCCCGGTCCCCTCGTCTGCGCGCTTACAAGCGATTTGGCGACGAGACTGCCGAGGCCGGTGACGACGTCGACCGGAGTGAGCCCGGCGGCCTCCGCCACGAAAGCCGCGTCCTCGACCTCGAACGCGTCGCTGAACACCGACAGCAAGCTGAACAGCACGGCTTCCTTCTGCGACAACAGCCTGAAGCTCCAATCGATCGTCGCCATGAGGGTTTCGTGACGCGGCGGTGCGCCCTCGGTGCCGGGGGCGCGAAAACCCAGATTCTGATCAAGCAGCGTCACCAATTCGCGAGGATTGAATGCGCCGATCTGGGCCGCCGCCAATTCGATCGCCAGCGGAAGACCGTCGAGCGAATGGCAGATCGAGGCGACAGCCTCGCAATCGCCGTCGATGAACTGGTAGTCCGACCATTCGGCGGCGCGGCGGACGAACAGCTGGACCGCCGGAAACCTGACGGCCTGATCGACCGTCAAGTCGAGACCGGACCTCGGTGAGGGCAGCGAACCAAGCCGCACGACGTGTTCGGTGGCCGTCCCAAGCGGTTCGCGGCTCGTGGCCAGCAGCCTGGACGGCGAGGTGTCCGCCAGGAACCTGCCGGCAAAGATCGTGGCAGCCGGCAGCACATGCTCGCAATTGTCGAGAATGAGCAGCATCTGCCGTGGTCGCAGATAATCGAGGACCGCAGCCAGGCTGTTGTCCGGATTGCCCCTGATGCCCAGCGCCGTGACCAGCGCCGCGCCGAACAGCGTCGGATCGGAGATCGTGGCGAGATCGACGAAGCAGGCGCCGTCCCGGCATTGTGGCGCGAAGAGCCGTGCTGCCGCAGCGGCGACCGTGGTCTTGCCGACCCCGCCCGGGCCGGCCAGCGTGACGTGCCTCGTATTGGTCAACACATCGGCAATGTCGGCGATGTCGGCCTCGCGACCGACGATCCCCCGCAACAAGGGCGGCCCGGACAAGGCGACCGGCCGAACGAGTGCCGGATCGTCCTCGATCTCGCCAATGCTGGTTTGCACCTGCGCGATGAACTTGTAGCCACGCCGCGCCACGGTCGCGATGTAGACCGGCTCGATCTGGGTATCACCTAGCGAGCGACGCAAGCTCCACATGTTGACCTTCAGATTGCTGTCGTGAAGGAAGGTGCCCGGCCAGGCGGCCGCCATCAGCTCATCCTTGCTGACGAGTTCGCCGCCACGCTGCACCAGCAGCTGCAAGAGTTCGAATGCCCGCCCGCCCAGTTTGACGGGGCGCCCGTCGAGCAGGAGCAGCTGGCGGCGGGGAATCAGCCGAAACGGCCCGAAGGAGAATGTGAGTTCCTGTCGGCCTACGCTCCGCTGCAGTGTCTCGGTGACAGCCCGCATTGACCATTGCCAGTCGATCGAAGAGATCGCCAGCAAATTATCATGCACTGCGAAAGTGTTGAATAGCGCCCTTTTGAATTAGCACGATTGCGGCGGGCATTTCGCCGCAGGACATGCGCGAGAACACCGCGTGTGCGGAATTCCGATCATTTCCTGGGCACGTCGAGGATCGCCATCCGCATGACCTCGACGCCGCCTTCGGCAAGCTCCGGAAGCTTGGCGAACCATTCCTGGACGTAAGCAGTGGCGTTATGCGCGTCGAAATCAGCCTGGCTCGCGAAGACCTCGTAGAAGATGAAGCGGCCAGGTTTGGCGCGGTCCTCCTGGAGAAAATAGACCAGGTTCTTGGGATCGCTGCGGACCTTGGCAATCAGCGGCAGGGTGGCTGCGCGCAGCGCATCTTCCTTCCCGGGCCTTGCTCGCACCTGCGCCACGACCGAATAGGCGCCTTCCGGAATCTCCTGGTAGTGCACGCGCGGCGCTTCCTGAGCGACGGCCGAGGACGCCGCCATGGATAGCGAGACCGCGAGCAGCAGGACAGCCGGCGAATGACGGACGAGAGTCGGCATGATGAATTCCTTCACATTGTGGTCGTGAACGCTTCACTGGACGAGGCAGGCTGCCGGCACGGATCCGGCGGCCCGTCGCCCGGGGACTTGCGGATCAGCGTGTGACTGTCTGCTGCCGTTTTGCCAGGGCCTCGCTGAAACGCTTCTTGACGGGGCCGAGTGCCTTGACGAACTCGAGCTGCTCGCCTTCGGGACCCTTGCAATAGATCAGCTCCCAGCCGTTGGAGGGCTCCTCGGTCACACGGTTGGTGTTGGCGCTCTGAGGCGCGGCTTTGCGGGCGGCCTCGGTCGTGACCCGAACCGTGCGGTTCGCCCTCACCTGCGTCATGCCGCGGCGCGCAGATTCGGCTTCGAGATCGGCGATGAATTTGTTGAAGTCGACGTCGTCGCGAACATAGAAGCAGATGTGCATCATGCGCGGAAAGGCGGGGCTCATGTGCTCCAGCGGTTCGGCAAAGCTCTTCGAACTGCCCATGGGCTGGTCGGCCTCGCGATATTGCAGCAGCTCGAGCACCATGTTGTCGAACTGGATGAAGCGGACGTCGAGCCTCTGAGCTCCGCTGCGCAGATCCGGGACGCCGATCGTCCGTGGATTGACCCCGCGCGCATTCGCCTCGATCTCCTGGTCGGCCAGCAGCGTGTTCTGCACCCCGTCGCCCTGGAAGTCGCCATGACGGAAAACCTCGGTGCCACCCAGCACGCCCGTGTAGAATTCGTAGGCCCGCTCCATGTTCTGGACCGTCAGCCCGAAGTGCTGGACACCCTGGAGCCGCGCGCCCAGCGGCGCCTCGTTGCGCTCGGCCGACGACATGCTGTCGGCGCTGCCTGTCGCTGCGGCCGCATGAGTTGCCGTAGCGCCGGCCACCAGGCCCGTGACCACGGCTGCTCCGGCGGTCCGAAGCATGGTGCGGCGGCCCATGTCGGCGGCATCGTGTGCTTGATCTGTCATGTCTCTCTCCTTGATCGTTGGTTGACTTGGCGTGTGCCATCCTTCGATCGAGGCTTCCCTCGACCGGATGAATCTGCTGCGCCCTCAAGCGGCTCATTCGGCCGCCGGAATCGGCGCTGCGGGGTTGACGAGCCCCGCCGAGCGGAGCTCGCGCCAGAAATCCGCGGGTATGGCTTCCTCGACGGCGGCGCGATCTTCGGCGATGCGTCTCGGGCGGCTCGCACCTGGAATGACGGCAGCGACGACTGGATTTGCCAGCGCGAACTGCAAGCCGGCCGCCTTCATGCTGATGCCATAGCGATCTGCGATTGCCTTGATCCGCGCCACCTTGCCGAGAATCTCCGGCGGCGCCGGCGCGTATTCGAAATTCGGCCCGCCGACCAGCGCGCCCGAACTGTAGGGGCCGCCGACGATGATCGCGAGCTCATGTTCCGCAACCATCGGCATCACACGCTGCAGCGCGCGGGCATGGTCGAGAAGCGTGTAGCGGCCCGCGAGCAGGAAGCCGTCGGGGCGCGGATCTTCGAGCGCGAGCAGCAGCTCGACCGGTTCGACCCGGTTGACGCCGAGCCCCCAGGCCTTGATCACGCCCTCGTCGCGCAACCGGTCAAGCGTCCTGAACGCACCCTTGCGCGCGCCTTCGAACACCGCCAGCCACTCGTCGCCGTAGAAATCCTGCGCGACATCATGCACGAAGACGATATCGACATGGTCGGTGCCCAGCCGCTTCAGGCTGTCTTCGATGGAGCGCAACGTCGCGTCGCCGGAATAGTCGTTCACGATTTTGTTCGGGCGTCCATGTTGGAAGACGCCGGCCTTTTCGCCGAGCTCGCGGACGCCGGCGTCCTCGGTTTCGTCGAGGATGAGGCGGCCGACCTTGGTGCTGATCACATAGTCGCCACGCCGCCGAGCGGCGAGCGCGGCACCCATACGGATCTCCGCGAGCCCTGCGCCATAGAAAGGCGCAGTGTCGAAATATCGGATGCCGTCGTCCCAGGCCGCGTTCACCGTCGCCAGCGCTTCCTGCTCCGGGATATCGCGAAACATGTTGCCGAGCGGCGCCGCGCCGAAACCCAGTTTTCCCGGCAAAATATCCTTCAGGGTCATGTTGCGAGTCCTTTGTGTGTGACAGGCAAGACCAGTCCGTGCGCGGCGCGGTCGATCTCAGTCGGCTGCGGACGTATCCGCGCTTCTGATGAAGGCCGCGACCTCGCGCGGATGCGACAGCATCACCGCGTGGCTGCTTTTGATCTCCGTCACCTTCGCACCCGAGCGCTTGGCCATGGTGCGCAGTAAGCTCGGAGGGATAATGTGATCCTCCATCGTCACCATGTAATAGGTCGGCTTCGTCTTCCAGGCCACGCGCTCGACCTTGGTCTGCACCGCCTGCAATCCAAACGGCAATTGCGCCGCAGCCATGAAGCTGGTCGTGGCCGGGTCGACACCGGCGGCGAAGGAGGTCGGGAATTTATCGCGCTCGACGAAGAGATAATTGCCTTCAGTGACCAAGGGACCCTTGTGCTCGCCGGGCGGCACGGGTGCTTCCGACAGCGTGCTGACCGACTCCCCGACATCGGGAGCATATGCCGCGAGATAGACCAGGCTGCGAACCTTCGGATTGTCGCCGGCTTCGGTGATGACCATTCCACCATAGGAGTGACCGACGAGAATGACCGGATGCCGCGCCTTGGCGATCACGCGTTCGGTCTCCGCGACATCGTCTCGCAGCGAGATCGTCGGCTGCTGGACGACGAGCACTTCATAGCCGGCCTTCGAGAGGATGTCGTAGGTGTCCTTCCAGCCCGATCCGTCGACGAAGGCGCCATGGACGAGGACGATGGAGACGGGCCTCTCGGCCGCGACCGCGGCAGAGGCCGTTGCGATCGACATTGCAGCAAGCGTAAAGATAAGCGACTTCATAACAGGCTCCGATCCTCGATACGGCGGCATTGCCGTTGACGAGCCTTTCACTAGCGCAGGCGAGCACTGCGGTATTTCCGATTCCTGCGCGATGACGGACGCATCTTGCTCATTCACGGCATGATCGAATTTAGGAGGCTCGTGGGGCGTATCGCCAAGTCTTTGCGCTGCTTGCCTTTTACCTCTTTTAACCGGGCTGCCTCTGGACTTCGCTCTTACCGCTTGTGAGAAATTCCCATCGGCGTGGCAGCAGCCGGGGCTGCAGCTCTACACCGGATGGAATGATCGCTCGCTTGCGATACGGGGCCGGGAGTCGTCGCAACGAAGCGGAGGTCCTGATGGCGCTCGTGACGCATGGAGATCAGAAATACCAGAACAGCGAGAAGCTCGCGGAGACCAGCAACTGGTCCGCACTGAGCATCGAACATCGGAAATTCGAGGCGGGACGGCAGCAAACGCCCGTTCCCGTTTGCACCGAGCTCGTCATGCTCGTGTCGGGCGGCGGCATGGTGTGCCGGGCCGGCAATGGCGAAGTCCAGAAGAGCCTCGCCCGGCCGGGCATGAGCTACCTGGTGCCCGTCGGAACGCAGGAAAGCCATCTCGAGCTTTCGGACCGGATGGAATGTCTGCATCTCTACCTGCCGCCGGCGCTGCTGGACCAGAGTGCCCTCGCCGACTTCGACATCGATCCGGCAAAGGTCGAAATTGCCTATGCTCACGGTCTGGCAGACCAGGTGCTCTTCCACATCTGCTCGCCGCTGCGTGACCTGCTCCATCGTCCCCGCCAGCGGACCGATGCGCTGTTCGTGGAAGGAATTCAGGTGGCGCTCGCGGCTCATCTTCTCGGACATTATACGATCGACCGCTGGCGCCCGCCGGAAAAGTCGCCCTCGCTCGATCCACGACGGCTGCAGCGCGTGCTGGATTATATCGAGACCTCCCTGGGCCTCGACATCAGGCTCGAGGAGCTGGCGGCGCAGGCCTGCCTCAGCCCCTATCATTTTTCCCGGCTGTTTCGCGAGGCGACCGGACTGTCCCCGCACCGCTACGTCACCGATCGCCGCGTCCAGGCCGCCCGGCAGGAGCTCGCACGCAACCGTTTGGCCCTGGTCGAGATCGCGCTGGAGTTCGGTTTCGGCTCGCAGGCCAATTTCACGCGCGTGTTCCGCAAGGCCGCGAGTCTCACGCCGGGACAGTATCGTGAATTGTGCTGCGGCCAGCCCGACATGAAAGCCGATCGCGCCGATCCATTCCGCAGGGATTGCGCATGATGCCGCAGGATTCGGAAATACTGCGCCTCGCCATGAGGCGATGCTGCCGTGCCGACCAGATCCGCCAGAGGGACATATCGACATGATCGAGCTCACAGTGAACGGGATCAAGCGCCAGGTTGACGTCGTTCCCGAGATGCCGCTGCTCTGGGTGTTGCGCGACGAGCTCGGCATCACGAGTCCCAAATATGGCTGCGGGGTCGCGCAATGCGGTGCCTGCACCGTCCACATCGACGGAAAGGCCGTGCGGTCCTGCCAGTCGCATATCGGCGAGATCGCCGGCAGGTCGGTCGTCACGCTCGAAGGGGTGGCCAACAGGGACCAGCACCCGGTGTTGCAGGCCTGGATCGAACATCAGGTCCCGCAATGCGGCTACTGCCAGACCGGGCAGATCATGCAGGCGATCTCGCTGCTCTCGAAGATCCCCAAACCGACGGACGAGCAGATCAATCAGGTGATGTCCGGAAATCTCTGCCGCTGCGGCACCTATCCGCGCATTCGCGCTGCGATCCACGCGGCTGCCGCGCACAAGATGGCGGAGAAGTGAGATGGGCCACATGCAGAGCCTTTCGCGTCGCGCCTTCGTTTTCGGCTCCGCCGCGCTCGCCGGCGGCATCGCCTTCGGTGCTTACAGCAATGCCGAAGCTGCGGCGCCGGCTGCCGATGGCAATCCGTTGGCTGCCGGCCTCGGCCCGAACGCCGTGACCTTCAATCCCTGGGTGGAGATCAGTCCGGACAGGATCACGCTGATCGCCCAGCACGCCGACATCGGTCAGGGCGTCGGCTCGGTGCAGCCGATCATGATCGCCGAGGAGATGGACCTCGATCCCGGGCAGTTCGAAGTTCGCTTCGCTGGTCCCAGTCCCGCCTATTTCAACACCGGGTTCAAGGAAGAGCTGGCGCCGTTCCTCGCCTCGGATCAGAGCCCCGCGGCCGAAGCGGGTCGCGCCGCGGCGCTCGAAGGTCTTCGGAAGTCCGGCCTGCAGATGACGGGCGGCTCGAGCACGATCCCTGACACCTATGAGAAGCTGCGCATGGCCGGCGCGGTCGCGCGCGAAACGTTGAAGGCCGCGGCCGCCAAACGTTCGGGCGTCGCGGTGGCCGACATCCGTACCCAATCCGGGCACGTGATCCTCCCCGATGGCACGAAAATTCCCTACGTCGAGCTCGCGGCAGACGCCGCCAAGATTCCCCCGGTGCTCGATGCGCAGACGCGCGATCCCTCCACCTGGCGCATGATTGGCAAGCCAATGATGCGCCTTGATGTGCGCGCCAAGGTTCTGGGCGAGCTGAGGTTCGGCATCGACATGAAGATGGAGGGCATGCTGTACGCCTCCGTCAAGCTGAACCCCAACAAGGGGCAACCGCTGAAATCTCATGACGCGGCCAAGGCGCAATCGATGCCGGGGGTCAAGAAGATCCTCGAAATCAAGAATGGCGTTGCGGTGATTGCCACGAACAGCTGGTACGCGATGAAGGCAGTCGATGCCATCGCGTGCGAGTGGGCGCCCTCGGTCTATCCCGCCGAGCAGGCCGACCATTGGAAGGTTCTGGAATCCTCGTTCAAGCCGGAGTTCCTGGGCAAGGAATGGCGCAAGATCGGCGATGTCGAAGCTGGCCTGAGGACGGGAAAGCGCATCGAGGCCGAGTATCGCGCGCCCTATGTCGCGCATCAGCCGCTCGAGCCGCTCAACGGGATCGGCCTCGTCACCGACAAGGGGATGGAGATCTGGGTCGGCCACCAGAGCCCTCAATTCGTACAGTATGTCGCGGCGACCGCGATCGGCCTGAAGCCGGAACAGGTCACCTTCCACAATCAGTGGACCGGTGGAAGTTTTGGCCACCGCCTCGAATACGAGAACGTCCGTGTGCTTGCCGAGATCGCGAACCAGATGCGCGGCACGCCGATCAAGCTGGTGTTCTCGCGCGAGGAGGATTTCCTCCAGGACATTCCGCGGCAGATTGCGATCGCCCGGCACAGAGGGAGCATCGACAAGGGCAAGATTGTCGCGGCCGATCTGCAATTGGCCTCGACGGCACCGCTCAAGGGACTGCTCGAACGTTCGGGTGCCCCCTCGAAGGATCCCGACGCTCAATTGGCGGCCGGCCTCTGGAACGTCTACTACGACATCCCTAATTTCCGGGCCACGACTTACGAGGCGCAAGGACTGTCGCCGAGCACCACGTGGCGGTCGGTCGGCGCCTCCACCGCCGGCTTCTTCACCGAGAGCTTCATCGACGAGTTGATCCATGCGGCGGGCCTCGATCCGATGAAAGCGCGGATCGCGATGTGCGCCGTGCCGACTTACCGCAAGCTGCTGGAGACGGTCGCGGAGATGTCGGATTGGAAGGGACCGCTCGGCAAGGGCAGAGGCCGGGGCGTCGCATTCGTCGAGTCCTTCGGGACGCCGGCAGCCGAAGTCGTCGAGGTGACGGCGACGGACCGAGGCATCAGGATCGACAGGGTCTGGGTCGCCGTCGACGTCGGCAAGGTGATCGATCCCGTCAATTTCGAGAACCAGGTGCAAGGCGGCGTCGTCTGGGGGCTCGGCCATGCCATCAATTGCGAGCTCACTTACGCACAGGGCGCGGTGCAGCAGACCAATTACAATCACCACGAAGCCATGCGGATCTACCAATGTCCCGTCATCGAGGTCCGCGGGCTCGAGAACGATCCCAAGGTGAGAGGCGTCGGAGAGCCACCCGTTCCACCCGCCGCCCCCGCCCTCGCCAACGCGATCTTCGCAGCGACCGGAAAGCGCATCCGCGAAATGCCGTTCAACAAGTTCATCGATTTCGTGTGAGGCAAGCCATGAACAGGTCTCTGATCGCCGTCGTCCTCGCCGCCTCATCAATCGCCGTCCTCACCGGGATCGTCGCGGCCAAGGACGAGACCGCCAGGCCTGCGCTGCCGACCGGCAGCGTCAGCCGCGCCGAGGGACTGGCGGCCTGGAAGCGGATCGAAGCCGTGGTGACCCATCCGCGTTGCGCCAACTGCCACGTCGATGCCAAGGCGATCCCGATATGGACGCCGGCGGGCGAAACCAAGCCGCGCGTGCACGGGATGAACATCCACGGCGGAGCGAGCCGCATCGGCACGGAGGCGATCCCCTGCTCGACCTGTCACATGACCTCCACCCAGGCGAACGAACCGGCCCCGGCGCCGCCGCGCGCCGGCATCGACTGGCAGCTCGCCCCAGTGGCCTTCATCTGGTTCGGCAAGAGTGGCGCTGAGATTTGCGCGCAAATGAAGGATCCCAAGCGCAACGGCGGTCGCGACGCCGCCGGCCTCGTCGACCATTTGCGGCACGACGCTTCGTTGAACGGTTTCATTCCTCGTGGCTGGGCACCGGGAGCCGGCCGCTCGACGCCGCCCGGCACCTTCGAGGACCACGTCAAGGACATGGCGATGTGGGGAGCGGCGGGGCAACCCTGTCCGAATTGACGGTTTCGTTGCTTGCGGCATCGATGACGCGAGCGTGATGACGCCGGAGGAGCGCTATAAATAGTGGCGCCTGCCGCCAAGGACGGCATCACTCACCTGCGCAGCAATCCACCAACAGCTGCCAGATCCGCTGCGCCTCGCGTCTCTCGTGGCTCTCCGTCACCTTATCGGCGCCGGACTGACCATAGCCGGCGATGGTGCGCGCTTCACGCGGCGCGATCCACCGTTCCGAGATCGGGTCGTACCATTTTCCGATGTTCATCTCAGTCACGGCGATCGACTCACAAATTTTCCAACGGTCGAGCGATGCACCTCCTTGCGGCCTCATGCGAACCATCCGGCGGCGCGTCGCTCAGTTACCAATCAGCGGCGCGTATGTTGGTTCCAGTCGCTGCATCATCCCGGCCGGGCCGGATGAAGCGTACGCGGGTGCCGCTCGTGCAACAGCCGCGCGAGCTCCTCGCGCTCGGTCTCGCGCCCCTTCATGGCCGTCTCGAACAGCGCTTCCTGGATGTCGCGAGGCATGTCGCCCCACACGTCCATCGCCGCGCGGCCGAGCAGGCCCGCAAGATGATCAATTCCGTCGCTCATTCGGCCCTCCTGGTCTGCACACAGGAATGGAACAGCTGCGGCCGCGCAGCGTTCCAGTGTCATCATTGTCAAAAGGAGGCGTCTTTTATGGGATTCTTCACCAAGGACATCAAATCGATGGAAGACCTGCTGCTGCACGGGCTGCAGGACATCTATTACGCGGAGCAGCAGATCCTGAAGGCGCTGCCGAAGATGATCGACAAGGCGACCAACAGGGATCTCGTCGCCGGGCTGAAGGCTCATCTGGACGAGACCAACAAGCAGGTGGAACGGCTCAACAAGGTGTTCGCCAAGCTCGGCAAGGAGCCCAGCGGCACGCAGTGCCCCGCCATCGACGGCCTCATCGAGGAAGCCGACGCGACCGCCGGCGAGATCGAGGACAAGGCCGTGCTCGATGCCGCGATCGTGGCCAACGCGCAGGCCGTCGAGCACTACGAGATGTGCCGCTACGGCACGCTGATCGCCTGGGCGCAGGAGCTCGGCCACGACGACATCGTGCGCTTCCTCACGACCAATTTGAACGAAGAGAAGGCCGCCAACACCAAGCTGAACACGGTGGCGCTCCGCAAGGGCGTCAACGCCAAGGCGTCCAACGCCGCCTGATCGATCTGCTGGCCAGGACGTGGCAGCCCGGCCTCCGGCGCCGCCACGATCCTCGTGCTCTCAAGACGCTGACGAGGCACCTTCAATCAGATGAACGGCTTCCCGCCGGTGACGGCCAAGGTGGCCCCCGAGGTGAAGCTCGAGAGCGGATCGGCCAGCATGACATAGGCGGTCGCGAGCTCGGCCGGCTGGCCGGCGCGCTGCATCGGGACCTGCTTGCCGAAATTCTTGACCCTTTCCTCCGACATCGTCGACGGGATCAGTGGCGTCCAGATCGGACCCGGAGCCACGGCGTTGACCCGAATGCCTTTCTCGGCCAGCATCTGCGCCAGCCCACCCGTGAAATTCTGGATGGCGCCCTTGGTCGTGGCGTAAGCCAGCAAGGTCGGATTCGGCATGTCGGAGTTCACCGACGCCGTGTTGATGATCGCAGCGCCCGGCCGCATGTGAGGCACGGCGGCCTTGGTCAGATAGAACATGGCGTGGATGTTGGTCTCGAACGTGCGCTGCCACTCCTCGTCGCTGATGTCGGCGATGTCCTTGAACGTGGCCTGGTGGGCGGCATTGTTGACGAGGATATCGATCCCACCGAGCTCCTCGACGGTGCGACGCACGATGGACCGGCAGTGCTCGGGATTGCTGATGTCGCCGGGAATCAGGATCGCCTTGCGTCCCGCTTGCTCCACCAGCGCCTTGACCTCGGCTGCATCCTCGTCCTCGTTCAGATAGGAGATGACGATGTCCGCGCCCTCACGGGCATAGGCGATCGCGACCGCTCGGCCGATGCCGCTGTCACCACCGGTGATGAGCGCCTTCTTTCCGGCCAAACGTCCTGAGCCTCTGTAGCTCTCCTCGCCATGATCGGGGCGTGGATTCATCGCACCCGTCGAACCAGGCATCGGCTGCTGTTGCGAAGGATAAGGCGGCTTGGGGTATTCGATCATGGACAGCTCCAGCAATTCGCTCCGCTAACGGAGCCCCGCCCGAAACGTTCCTGTGACAGCCTGCTGCACCGCGGAACCATTTGCGCCGCACCATTCAAAAATGAGACTGCCCGTCAAACCAAAGGAGGCGCTAACGGATGCACCGCATCCGACTTCGGTTAGCTTTCCCGTCAAAGCCGCGGGCCTTTGGAGAGCCACGCGGCGACAAAAGACGACACACAGGGAGGAGCACAATGTCGAAATGCAGTGTGGGACTGCTCGCGCTGAGCAGCTTGTTTCTTTCAAGCGCAGCGATCGCCCAGGAAAAGATCAAGGTGGGCGTAACCGCAACCCTCGAAGGCACCTACACGGTGCTCGGCGAGGACGGCATGCGCGGCCACCAGACGGCACTCAACGTCCTCGGCAAGAAGGTCGGCGACAAGGAGCTCGAATTCATCGTCGCCTCGACCGACGCAACGCCGGACAGCGCGGTGCGCGCCGTGCGCAAGCTGATCGAGCAGGACAAGGTGCAGATCCTGCTGTCGCCGCTCTCCGGCGACGAAGGCATCGCGGTGAAGAACTTCGCAAAGACCCATCCGGAGCTGACCTTCATCAACGCAGCCTCCGGCGCGCAGGAAACCACTTATGTCGATCCTGCCCCGAACTTCTTCCGCTACAACATGGACGGCGCGCAGTGGCAGGTCGGCCTCGGCAAATACGCCTTTGAGGACAAGAAGTATCGCAAGATCGCGACCGTCGGCGAGGACTATTCCTTCATCTACACCCAGGTGTTCGGCCTCGTGCTCGAGTTCTGCGGCGCCGGCGGACAGGTCACCAACCGGCAATGGGTGCCGCTCGGCACCAAGGATTTCGCCTCGGTCATCGCCGCACTGCCCGACGACGTCGACGCGATCTATCTCGGGCTTGGCGGCGCCGATGCCGTCAACTTCCTCAACCAGTACCAGCAGGCCGGCGGCAAGGCGCATCTGATGGGCGGTTCCATCATGATCGACCAGACCATCCTGTCGTCGAAGGGCAACGCCAAGAACGCCCTGGTCGGCACCATCGCGGCGAGCGGCCAGGCCGATACCTGGGAGGATCCGGGCTGGCAGAAATTCGTGAAGGCCTATCAGGACGCCTTCCCGCCGAACAAGCGCTTCCCGAGCCCGTCACTGCTCGCCACCAACTATTACGGCTCGACCATGGCGCTGATCCTGGCGCTGCGTGAGGTCAATGGCGATCTCTCCAACAACCAGGCCAAGTACAAGGAAGCCCTCGCCAAAATCGAGATCGATGCGCCGAACGGCAAGATCAAGCTCGACTCCAACCGGCAGGCGATCGGCACCAACTTCGTCACCGAAGTCGTCGATGACGGCAAGGGCGCGCTGTTCAGCAAGGTCGTGAAGGTGATCCCGAACGTGAACCAGACGCTCGGCTACGACCCGGCCGTCTTCTCCAAGATCGGGCTGCCGAGCCGCACCGTGCCGGAATGTAAGAAATACTGACGCATCACCTCCGCGATGCACAACCCGGGGAGCGACTTGCTGACGCGGTCGCTCTCCGCTCTTGCAATCTCGTCGGCGTTGTTGAACGCTGAGCGAAAAGACAAGAACATTCGGGAGGGGAAGGCATGAGCCGTGCGCTCGCCGTCTTCCACGGCCGGTTCGGCCGGGCGACGGTTTATCAGTTGAACCGCCCTTTCAATATTCACGCCCATCGTGAAGGTCATCTGATCTTCCATGTTGGCGGCATGCCGGCATGCATCGACGTCTCCGAGGGACACCACGATCTCAACGAGACGTCCGTCGTCGCAGTCAATCCCTGGGAGCCGCATAATTTCCTGCCCGCCGATCTCGACGGCGGCGCGATCTTCTTCGTGCTCTATGTCAATGCCGAATGGTTTGCACCCGATGCCTCCGGCACCCATCGGATGCGTTTCGGCCGCACCCAGTTCCGGCGCACGCCGGCGCTGGACAAGCACATCAGGCGGACGGCCGCGCTCGTGTGCGGCGCACCATCGCTCTCCAGCCTCGATTCCGAGCTGCGGCGGCTGATCGACATCTGCTACGACGAAAGCTGGCAGCAGGCCGAGATCGCGCGCGATCCACGCGCAAACGGCGCCGTCACCGATTTCCGCGTGCGCAAATGCATCAAGATGATGTCGGAGAGCCCCGGCGCCGAGATCGAGCTCGATACGATCGCGCGGGAATCCGGACTGTCGCGACCGCATTTCTACCGGCTGTTCCGCGTCCAGACCGGCGTGACGCCGAACCTCTATCTCAACACGCTGATCATGGAACATGCGCTCGAAGCGCTGGTGGCAAGCGAGACGCCGATCGCCGATATCGGCTTCGATCTCGGCTTCTCCTCGCAGAGCGGCTTCACCCGCTTCTTCGCCGCCAATGTGGGAATGGCCCCGACCGATTATCGACGCGCAGCCAAGATTTTGCGCGCCTGAGCGCGGGCCACGAAAAGATACTCACGATCAAACGTCGCCCTCGCAGCCCCGCTAGGATGCGGGCAACGCGATCCCGAAAGAGGGTCGCGAGTCCAGGGAGGACGTGCGTCCATGGCAGGGCCAGCAGCAGCCGGCAACGGCTTGCATGCCCCCTCGCCCCGCTTGCAGGGAGAGGGTTGGGGTGAACCCGCGTGTTCGGCGCGACCTCTCTCCGCACGCGCGAGCGCAATCGCACACGATCTCCTGGAGCCGCCTGAGCAAGCGCCTCGTCCTTCGAGACGACCGCTGCGCGGTCTCCTCAGGATGAGGCTAATCGGCATCGACACCGCTGAAATTGCTGCCGCATACTCTGCCCTCATCCTGAGGAGCCCGCCAAAGCGAGCGTCTCGAAGGATGGGCCGCGGAAAATCCGCTTACGATATGCCATTGCCCCGCCGCAAGCGATACGAGGCGAGAGCATGAGCCGCTTCGTCGAACGCCATCCGGCCTGGGCGCTGATCTCGATCATTGCCATTGCCGTCGGGCTGTGGCTGGTCTTCGCGGTCTGGCCGCCGGGCCTGGAAGAGGCCATCGGCCGCAAGCGCGTCTTCCTCAACGCGGTCTTCAACGGCATCACGCTCGGCGGGCTCTACTTCCTCGTCGCCAGCGGCTTCACGCTGATCTTCGGCCTGATGCGCAACGTCAACCTCGCGCACGGCTCGCTCTATCTGTTCGGCGGCTATGTCGGCTACGCCATCAGCACGGCGACCGGCTCCTGGCTGCTCAGCTTCATCGTCGCCTTCATCCTCACCGCCCTGGTCGGCGTCCTGCTCCAGTTGATCGTGTTCCGCCGGATGGAGGGACAGGACCTCAGGCAGACCATGGTGACGATCGGGCTTTCGATCGTGTTCGCCGATCTCATGCTGTGGGCCTGTGGCGGCGACTTCTACCAGATCCAGACGCCGAACTGGCTGATCGGCCCCATCGAGCTGCCGCTGGTCACGGCGATCAAATCCTCGGGCGAGCCGGTCTATCTCCGATATCCCCTGGTGCGGCTGGTGATCTTCGCCGCCTCCGTCGTGATCGGCGTGGCGATGTGGCTCGCGCTCAATCGCACCCGCGCCGGCATGATCATCCGCGCCGGCGTCGAGGACCGCGATATCCTCGCGGCGACCGGGGTGCGCATCCAGCTCGTCTTCGTGGCGGTGTTCGCGTTCGGCGCAGGACTTGCCGGCATCGCCGGCGTCGTCGGCGGCACCTTCCAGTCATTATCCCCGGGCGAGGACATCCGCTTCCTGCTCGCCTCCCTCGTCGTCGTGATCGTGGGCGGCATGGGCTCGATCCCCGGCGCGGCGCTCGGCGCGCTGATCATCGGCCTCGCCGAACAGCTCGGCTCGGTCTACATCCCGACCTATGCCATCGTCGTGACCTTCCTGATCATGGTGCTGGTGTTGGCGATCCGGCCGCAAGGCCTGTTGGCGAGGCGCTGACATGTCGCTCGCCCACGATGCCCGCGTTGCCGTTCGCCCCGCCGATGTCGCGCAGCGCCCGGCGCGGACATGGCCGGAGATCAACAATCCCGCCGCCTGGATCGTCGCAGTCATTCTCCTGATCATGCCGTTGATCGCGAGCGGCTTCTTCCTGATCGAGATCTTCGCGACCACGCTGATTCTCGGCATCATGGCGCTCAGCCTGATGTTCCTTGCCGGCTATGGCGGCATGGTCAGCCTGATGCAGCTCACCATCGCGGGCTTCTCGGCCTACATGGTCGCCGTGTTCGGCGTCAGCGGCAACGCCAATATCAGCCTGGGCTGGCCGTGGTGGCTCGCGGTCCCCATGGCGCTGGCGCTGGCGACCGCCTTCGGCACGCTCGGCGGCGCGCTCGCGGTGCGCACCGAAGGCATCTACACCATCATGATCACGCTCGCGATCGGCGCTGCCTTCTACTATTTCACCAATCAGAACTGGGCGATTTTCAACGGCCATACCGGCATCAACACCGTGGCGACGCCGCACTTCTGGGGCGTGAACTGGCGCGCCGACATTCCCTTCTACTATATCGTGCTCGCGGTCGCCGCGCTGTGCTATTTCGCCGTCGAATATCTTTCGCGCGCCCCGTTCGGCCTCGCCCTTCAGGGCGTGCGCGACAATCCCAGGCGCATGGCGGCGCTCGGCTTCAACGTCAATGCGCACCGCGTCGCCGCCTATGCCTTCGCCTCCTTCGTGGCCGCCCTCGCCGGCGTCCTCCAGGTCTGGAACTACCGCCAGATCTCGCCGGGCTCGGTCAGCGTCGGGGCCTGCATCGACGTGCTGATCATCGCCGTCGTCGGCGGCATCACGCGTCCGATCGGTCCCTTCATCGGCGCGCTGATCTTCGTGCTGCTGCGCACCTTCGCGCTCGACTTCCTGGTCAGGCTCGGCCTCGACGGCAACCGCTTCCGCCTGCTGATCGGTCTCGGTTTCCTCGCCATCGTGTTCTGGTCCTCGGACGGCGTCATCGGCCTGTGGCAGCGCTGGCGCCAGAGCCGGCGTCCGGCCGCAAATCGACCGGGCGGAGGACGCGGCCATGGATAGCGTCGCCCAACGCCTCTCGGCCGTCGGGGCCGGCGCCGCGCTGGAGCTGCGCGGCGTCACGAGATTGTTCGGTGCGCTCGCGGCGCTGACCGACGTCACCATCACCGTGCGGCCCGGCGAACGCCGCGCCGTGCTCGGCTCCAACGGCGCCGGCAAGACCACGCTGTTCAACTGCATCACCGGCGACTTCGCGCCCTCCTCCGGCACGATCCGCTTCTTCGGCGAGGACGTCACGCATTTCCCGCCATACGAACGCATCCGCCGCGGGCTGCGCCGGACCTACCAGATCTCGGCCTTGTTTCCCGGCCTCACCGTGCAGGACAATGTCTATCTCGCCTGCCGCGGCGTCTCGCGCGGACGCTTCTCGTTGCTGCGGCCGGGACAGAACGATGCCCTGATGCATGCGGCCGACAACCTCGTCCAGGCCGTGCATCTGGCCGCCGTGAAGGACCAGCGCGTGGCGGAGCTCGCGCACGGCCAGCAGCGCCAGCTCGAGATCGCGCTCGCGCTCGCCGGCGCGCCGCGCTTCGTCCTGTTCGACGAGCCGGCCGCGGGCCTGTCACCGACCGAACGGGCCGAGCTGATCGAGATCCTGACCTCGCTGCCTGCGCATATCGGCTACATCATCATCGAGCACGACATGGACGTCGCCTTGCGCGTCGTCGAGAGCGTCACGATGATGCACAACGGCCGCATCTTCAAGGAGGGCCTGCCGGAAGAGATCCAGTCCGACCCCGAGGTGCAGGAGCTTTATCTCGGAGGCGGCCATGAATGAGGCCCGCCGCTCCGCCGCCGCGCTCGAGGTCCGCGGGCTCGACGTCTATTACGGGCACTCGCACGCGCTGCAAGGCGTCGACCTCACGCTCGACAGCGGCGTGTTTTCCGTCGTCGGCCGCAACGGCATGGGCAAGACCACGCTGTGCAAGGCGATCATGGGGCTCGTCGGCGTCAGCGGCGGGTCGATCCGTGTCCGCGGCACGGACATCACAAGGCGGCCGCCCGCCCAGATCGCCCGGCTCGGCGTCGGCTACGTGCCGCAGGGACGCCGTCTGTGGCGCTCGCTCAGCGTCGACGAGCATCTGCGGCTGGCCGGCGGCATGCGCTCCGGCGCCTGGACGGTCGAGCGCATCTACGACACTTTCCCGCGTCTGGCCGAGCGAAGGGATCACGGCGGCGGCCAGCTCTCCGGCGGCGAGCAGCAGATGCTGGCGATCTCGCGCGCGCTGCTCACCAATCCGCATTTGCTGATCATGGACGAGCCGACCGAGGGACTTGCGCCCGTCATCGTGGCGCAGGTCGAGGAGATGCTGCTGCGGCTCGGTGAGGACGGCGACATGTCCGTGCTCGTGATCGAGCAGAATATCGGGGTTGCCACCGCGGTCTCGCGCAACGTCGCCATCATGGTCAACGGCCGCATCAATCGCATCATCGACTCCGCACGGCTCGCCGCCGACCGCGAGCTCCAGCAACGCCTGCTCGGCGTCGGGCTTCATGCCGAGCTCGAGCCGGATATCGAGATCTCGGCGACCGGCCCGGAAGCTAAACCTGCGCCGGCGCCGCGCCGCGACGGGCCGATCCGCATCTACGTCTCCAATCCGACACTGCCGACGCGGTGGTCGCAGCCGGTGCCGATCGCCCGCATCGAGGCCGCAGCGCGCACGCTCTCGACGCAGGTCGCGCGGCTCGACGAGACGGCGCGGCGCAAGCGCGAGCCGATGGCGGCGCAGACCGCCGGCCCGCCCGTCGTCCTGGTCGTCGGCACGCTCGACACCAAGGGCCTCGAGCTGCGCTTCATCCGCGACATCATCGCCGAAACCGGCCTGCGCACGCGGCTGGTCGACGTCTCGACCAGCGGCAGGCATTCCAGCTGCGATGTCTCCGCGCAGGAGATCGCCCTCAACCACGGCCGCGGCGGCTCAGCGGTGTTCGGCCCCGACCGCGGCGCGGCCGTAACCGCGATGGCCGATGCGTTCGCCAGCTGGCTGCGGCGCCAGGGCAATGTCGCCGGCGTGATCTCGGCCGGCGGCTCGGGCGCGGCGTCGCTGGTGGCCCCGGGCATGCGCGCGCTCCCCGTCGGGGTGCCGAAGCTGATTATCTCCTCCGTCGCCTCCGGCGATGTCGGGCCCTATGTCGGCCCGGCCGACATCACGATGATGCACTCCGTCACCGACGTGCAAGGGCTGAACTCGATCTCGCGCGCGGTGCTGGCCAACGGCGCCCATGCGCTCGCCGGCATGGTCAAGGCGCGGCTGGACGGGCGCGCTACGACGGCGCGGGAGGCCGGCGGCCTGCCGTCGGTCGGCATCACCATGTTCGGCGTGACGACGCCGGCGGTGCAGAAGATCGCCGCCGAGCTGCGCGAGGATTTCGAGTGCCTGGTCTTCCATGCCACCGGGGTCGGCGGCCGCTCCATGGAGAAACTCGTCGAGTCCGGCCAGCTCGCCGGCGTCATCGACCTCACCACGACGGAGGTCTGCGATCTCCTGATGGGCGGCGTGTTTCCCGCGACCGAGGACCGCCTCGGTGCGATCATCCGCACGCGCGTTCCTTATGTCGGCTCGGTCGGCGCCCTCGACATGGTCAATTTCGGCGCGCCCGACACCATTCCCGAGCGCTATCGCGGCCGCAAGTTCCACGTGCACAATCCGCAGGTGACGTTGATGCGGACGACCGCGGAAGAGAACGAGCGCATCGGCCGCTGGATCGGCGAGCGACTCAACCAGATGGATGGCCCGGTGCGCTTCTTCCTGCCCGAGGGCGGCGTCTCCGCACTCGACGCGCGAGGCCAGCCGTTCTGGGATCCGGACGCCGATGCCGCGCTGTTCCGGACGCTGGAGCGCACCGTGCGGCAGACCGGCAATCGCCAGCTCATCCGCACGCCCAAGAACATCAACGATCCCGACTTCGCCGCCGCCATCGTCGGTGCATTCCGAACCCTGTTCGGCCGCACCGGCGCGCGGCGGAGACTAACGAGGTGAGCGATGCCAAGGTTTGAACGCGCAGCACTCCTGAGGCGGTTCCGCGAGATGGCGAAGCGCGGCGAGCCCATCGTCGGCGGCGGCGCCGGCACCGGGCTGTCGGCCAAATGCGAGGAGGCCGGCGGCGTCGATCTCATCGTGATCTACAATTCCGGACGCTACCGCATGGCCGGACGCGGCTCGCTCGCGGGCCTGATGGCTTACGGCGATGCCAACGCCATCGTGCTGGAGATGGCCGGCGAAGTGCTGCCCGTGGTCACGAGGACGCCGGTGCTCGCGGGCGTCAACGGCACCGATCCGTTCCGCGACATGGACGCGTTTCTCGACCAGCTGAAGGCGCTCGGCTTCGCAGGCGTGCAGAACTTTCCGACCGTCGGCCTGATCGACGGCACCTTCCGCGCCAATCTCGAAGAGACCGGCATGTCCTACGCGCTCGAGATCGACATGATCGCCAAGGCGCACGACAAGGACATGCTGACGACGCCCTATGTGTTCAGCGAGAAGGAAGCCGCCGCGATGGCGATCGCCGGCGCCGACATCGTCGTCTGCCACATGGGGCTGACGACCGGCGGCACGATCGGCGCGCAGACCGCGTTGAAGCTGAAGGACTGTCCGGCGCAGATCGACACCTGGGCCTCCGCCGCGCTCAGCGTCAATCCCGACATCCTGGTGCTGGCGCATGGCGGCCCGATCGCGGATCCCGCCGACGCCGATTTCATCATGAAGAACACCCGCCATTGCCACGGCTTCTACGGGGCCTCCTCGATGGAACGGCTTCCCGTGGAGCGGGCGTTGACGGAGCAGGTACGTCAATTCAAGGCGATCGGCGCGCGCTAACGCCTGAAGGTTCGAGGGAGGAAAAGATGTCGGGGATGCTCGTCGGTGAATTGATCCTCTGGCTGATCGTCGCGATCGTCGTGATCGTGGTCGGCGTCTATATCGTGAACTGGCTCTATCACCGCTCCTCCAAGGAGACATCGTTCGTCCGGACCGGTTTCCTCGGCGAGCGCGTGGTGATCAATGGCGGCGCGTTCGTGCTGCCGTTCATCCACGATTACACGCCGGTCAACATGAACGTGCTGCCGATGGGCATCGTGCGCTCCCGGCAGGACGCCGTCATCACCCGCGACCGCATGCGCGTCGACATCGAGGCCGATTTCTACGTCCGCGTCCAGGCGACCCGCGAAGCGGTGTCCATCGCGGCCGCCACCCTCGGCCGCCGCACCATGGAGCCGGGGCAACTGCATGCCCTCCTCGCCGGCAAGTTCATCTCGGCGATCCGTTCAATCGCCTCCGAAATGACCCTCGAGCAGATGCACGAGCAGCGCGGCGAGTATGTCGCCCGCGTCAAGGCCAACGCGGCGGAGGCCCTCGCTCAGAACGGGCTCGAGCTGGAGTCGGTCGCCATCACCGATCTCGACCAGACCGACCTAGAATTCTTCAACCCCTCGAACCGGTTCGACGCCGAAGGCCTGACCCAGCTGATGCAGGACATCGAGGCCAAGCGGAAGCTGCGCAACGACATCGAGCAGGACTCGATGATCAAGATCCGCGCCCGCAACCTGGAGGCCGAGCGGCAGGCGCTGGAGATCGAGCGCGAGAGCGAGACCGCGCGGCTGGAGCAGGAACGCGACATCGAGATGCGCCGCGCGCTTCAGCGCACGGAAGTCGCCCGCGAACGGGCGCTGCGCGAAACCGAGGCCGAGCAGGCGCAGATCTCCGCGCGCGAAGCCATCGAGCGCGCCCGCATCGCCAACGACCAGGCGATTGCGGAAGCCCGCATCGCCTCCGAGCGCGAAACCCGCCAGAAGGAGATCGAGCGGACCCGCACCATCGAGGAAAAGGAGCTGCTGGCACGCGAGGAGATCGAGAAGACGAGGATCGCCAACCAGCGCTCGATCGACACCACGCGGATCGCATCCGAGCGCGAGGTGCGCCAGCGCGAGATCGAGCGGATGCGCACGGTCGAGGAAGCCGAGATCGCGGCGCGCGAAGCCATCGAGAAGGCGCGGATCCAGCAGGACCGCGTCGTCACCGATGCCCGCATCGCCAACGAGGAGGAAACGCGCCGCCGCGAGATCGAGCGCACCCGCGCGGTCGACGAGGCCGAGATCGCCGCCCGTGAGGCCACCGAGAAGGCCCGCATCGCCCAGACCCTGATCGTCAATGTCGAGCGCATCTCCTCGGACGAGCGCACTCGCGCGCTGGAGATCCAGCAGGTTCGCACCATCCAGGAGGCCGAGATCGAGGCGCAGCGCGCGGTCGAGGCCGCCCGCATCGCCCGCGAGCGGACGCTCGCCGCCGAGCGCATCGCCGCCGAGCAGAACACGCGGCAGCTGGAGATCGAGCGCAACCAGGCACTCGACGTCGCCGGCATTGCGGCGCGCGAGACCACGGAGGCCAGCCGGATCGCCCAGGAGGAGCGCGTGCGCTCGCTGGAGATCGCCCGCAACCGCGCCGTCGAGGAGGCCGACATCGCCTCGCGCGAGGCGATCGAGGCGGCCCGCATCGCCCAGGAGAAGGCGGTTGCGGCCGAGCGCATCCAGGCCGAGCGCGACACCCGTTCGCTGGAAATCGAGCGCACCGGCGTGCTGGAGGCGGCCGAGCTGAAGCGGCGCGACGCCATCGAGCGCCAGCGCATCACGGTCGATCTGGCGCTCGAGGCCGAGCGCATCAATTCCTCCAAGAAGCGCGAGGTGCTCAACATCGAGCAGAAGAAGGCGATCGAGATCGCCGACGAGGACCGCGTCATCGCGCTGTCGACCAAGAAGTCCGAGCGGATCGATGCCGATCGCCAGGTCCGGCAGGCCGAGATCGTCGCGCGCAAGGAGGTCGAGACCACCGACGTGTCGCGTGAGCAGGCGCTGGAAGCGGCCCGCATCGAGCGCCGGCGGTCGATCGAGCAGCTCGAAGTCGCCCGGGTACAGTCGCTGCAGGAGGCCGAGATCGCCTCTCGCGAGGAGGTCGAGCGCGCGCGCATCGCATCCGACCGCGGCCTCGACGAAGCCCGCGTCGGCCGCGAGCGCGAGCTGCGCAAGCTCGAGGTCAACCGCGAGAAGGAGGTCGAGACCGTCCTGATGGAGAAGGCCATCGCCATCCATCTGAAGTCTCTCGAAGAGTCCGCCGCCAAGGCGTCGGCCGAGGAAGCGCGGATGCGCGCGACCGAAGCCACCGAGCGCGTCATTACCGCACGCGAGAGCGAGATCGCCAAGCGGCGCAAGACGGTCGAGGTGCTGCTCGCCGAGAAACAGGCCGAGGAGACCCGGATCGCCGCGGAAGCCGAGCGCGTGCGCGCCGCCGTCGAGGCCGAAGCGCAGCGGATGCTGAACGAGGCCGAGAACGTGCTGACCGATCAGGCGCGCTACTCGCTGTTCCGCCGCAAGCTGCTCGACCGGATCGAGGGCATCGTCCGCGAGAGCGTCAAGCCGATGGAGAAGATCGAGGGCATCCGCATCCTCCAGGTCGACGGCCTCAACGGCAACGGCCACGGCGGCAATGGCGGCCGCAGCGCCACCGACGAAGTCATCGACTCCGCCCTGCGCTATCGCGTCCAGGCGCCGCTGATCGACTCGATCCTGTCGGACATCGGCGTCGAAGGCGGCAGTCTCTCCAAAATGCCGGGCCTGATCCGCGAAGCCCGTGACATGCAGGGGATCAAGGAGTCCGCGCGCAAGAGCGGCGGAGGCGGAGGTGGCGGCGACAAGCCGGCGGCCTCGCCGGCCCCCTCGGCCGAAGGTGGGGAACCGCCGGCCGAGCGCGGGCCGCGGAAGAAGAGCTGAGGTCGCGCCATGGCTCGCGTCTACGTCTCCACCGTCGTCAATGCCCGCAACGACCGCGTCTGGGCGCGGGTGCGCGATTTCAATGGCTTGCCGAACTGGCATCCGGCGATCGCCGAAAGCCGCATCGAGGGCGGCGAGCCCGCCGACAAGATCGGCTGTGTGCGAGATTTTCGCCTGCGCAACGGCGACCGCATCCGCGAGAAGCTGCTCGGCCTCTCCGACTACGACATGTTCTGCACCTATTCGATCCTGGAATCTCCGATGGGCGTCGAGAACTACGTCGCAACCCTGCGGCTCACCCCCGTCACCGACGGCGACCAGACCTTCGTGGAATGGACCGCCGAATTCGACTGCGCGCCGGAGCGGGAGACCGAGCTCGTCAGCAATATCGGCGGCGGCGTGTTCCAGGGCGGATTTGATGCGCTCAAGCGCGTGTTCGGAGGCTGACCGTGCCGCATGTCGTCAAGAGCACGATCCTGGACGCACCGACCGATACGGTGTGGACCGTGCTGCGCGATTTCAACGGGCACGATCGCTGGCATCCGGTTGTCGCGACCTCGTCGATCGAGCGCGCGCAGTCCTCCGACAGGATCGGCTGCATCAGGCGGTTCAAGCTCAACGACGGCTCCGAGCTGCGCGAGCAATTGCTGGCGCTGTCGGACCTGGAGCAGTCCTTCAGCTATTGTCTGCTCGATACGCCGGTGCCGATGTTCAACTACGTCGCCCATGTCAGGCTGCTGCCGGTCACCGACGGCGACCGCACCTTCTGGCACTGGGAATCCCGTTTCACCACCAAGCCGGAAGATCGGGACCGCATCACCCACATGGTCGCGGAAGACATTTACCAGGCTGGATTCGAGGCAATCCGCCGGCATCTGAGGGAGGCCGCATAGTCATGGCCGTGACAGTGAAGACGTTTGCAAGCGCCAGCGAGGCGGCGGGGGCATTGTCCTCGGACCGCAGCGCGCGCTATCTCGGCGGCGGCACGCTGGTGATGCGGGCATTGAACGAGGGCGATGTCGCGATCTCGATCGTGGTCCGCGCCAACGATCAGGCGCTGACCCGGATCGACGCCTCGGGACCGCGCATCACGCTCGGCGCCGGCGTCACCTTCGCGCGCATCCTTGCTGAGCGGGACCTCGCCTTCCTGCACGCGCCCGCCCGCTCGATCGGCGGTCCCGCCGTGCGCAACATGGGCACGGTCGGCGGCAATCTTTTTGCCCAAGCTCCCTACGGCGATTTCACCGTGGCGCTGCTGGCGCTCGATGCGACCGTCGCCGTCGCGGGCGGCTTTGGTGCCCGCGACATCCCGATCGAGGAGTTCTTGCAGGCGCGCGAACGTCAGGCCGGAACCCTTGTGCTGTCGGTCTCCTGCACCCGGCCGGCGAGCAGCGACGCGTTCCGCTATCGCAAGATCGCCCGCATCAAGCCGAAGGGCGGCTCGGTCGTCACGCTTGCCGCGCATCTGCCGATCAGCGGCGGCCGGATCGCGGGCGCTCGGATCGCGCTGGGATCGATGGCGCCGACCCAGATCCGCGCCCGCGCCGCCGAGCGCGCCCTGGAGGGCCGCTCGCTGGACGCTGCAACCATCGCGGCCGCCGCATCCGCAGCGACCGAGGGAACGTCGCCATCTGACAACGCGCTCGGCAGCGCGTGGTATCGCCGCGAGATCGTCGGCGTCCATCTGCGGCGCCTGCTGTCAGGCCAGGAATAGAGCCATGTCCAAGATACCCCTGCAATTTCGTCACAACGGCCGCGATGTCGCGATCTTCGTCGACGGCGGCACCAATCTTCTGGTGGCGCTGCGCGAGCTGATCGGCGACATGACGCCGAAATTCGGCTGCGGCCAGGGCGGCTGCGGCACGTGCAGTGTGCTTGTTGACGGCGAGCTTCATCTCTCCTGCCTGACGCTGGCGGAGACGGTGGCCGGCCGTTCCATCGAGACGCTCGACGGCATGAAGCAGGGCCCGAACCTGCACCCGCTGCAGCGCGCCTTCGCGGACCATTTCGCGGCCCAGTGCGGCTATTGCACGCCGGGCATGCTGATGGCCGCCAAGGCGCTGCTCGACCGCAATCCCTCGCCGAGCCGCGACGAGGTCATTGAAGCCATCTCCGGCAACATCTGCCGCTGCACCGGCTACGAGCCGATCATCAATGCCATCCTGGCCGCAGCGAGCGGCCGGGTCAGCGCCTGAGGTCAACCATGCTGGAACTGCGCAAGGACATTTTCGCCGACGAGCGCGACGATAACCTCAAGGAGATCGGCAAGGGCACCCAGCGCCAGGACATGCTCGGCCATGTCACGGGCACGTCGAGCTACTTCAACGATCACAAGCTGCAAGGCATGCTGCACCTGAAGGTCGTGCGCTCGACCCAGGCCCATGCAAGGATCCGTCGCATCGATACCACCGAGGCCGAACGTTCGGCCGGCGTTCGCCGGATCATCCGTGGCACCGACGTGCCGGTCAATCTCAACACGCTGCTCAGCCTGATCAACTTCGGCAAGGATGACGAGCCGTCGCTGGCGGTCGACAAGGTCCGCTACAAGGGCGAGCCGATCCTCGCCATCGTCGCCGACAGCGAGCGCGAAGCGTTCGAGGCCATCGCGAGGGTCAAGGTCGACTACGAGCCGCTCCCGGCTGTGTTCGATGTCGAGGACGCGCTGAAGCCCGGCGCCCCCGTGGTCAACGAGACCTATCCGAAGAACGCCTTCATCTATCACGACGTCTACGATCACCAGCGCCTGCGCTTCGGCGATGCGTACGCGGCGCTCGCCAGCGCCGACCACGTGCTGGAGCAGCGCTACCAGATGTCCCCGATCGAGCACGCGCCGACCGAGACCAACGGCGCCATTGCGGCACCCGACACCAACGGCCGTTACGTCGTCTACACCTCGACCCAGGCGCTGTTCTTCTCCGTCGACACCTGCGCCAAGATTCTGGACGTGCCTTCCAATACGTTCCACTTCATCGGCGGCACCGTTGGCGGCGGCTTCGGCGGCAAGGTGGACACGTTGACCGAGCCACTCGCCATCCTCGGCGCAATGCTGACGGGACGGCCCGTCCGCTACGTGTTCGGGCGCGAGGAAGAGATGCAGTACGGCCCGCCGCGCGGCGCCGAACGCATCTACATCAAGGACGGCGTGATGCGCGACGGCCGCATCGTCGCGCGCAAGATCCGCGCTTTTTTCGACAGCGGCGCCTATACGCGACTCTCCAGCTACGCCGCGGTGAAGTGCGCCGCCCATCTTCCAGGCCCCTACACCATCCCAAACGTCTATGGCGACGTCTATTGCGTCTTCACCAATCGCACGCCCGCGACGGCCATGCGCGGCTTCGGCGTCACCGCGATGGACTTCGCGATCGAATGCCAGATGGACAAGCTCGCAAACCTCGTCGGCATGGACCCGATGGAGTTTCGCATTCTGAACGCCTATCGCGACGGCGACATGAAGGCGCACCGGCGCGAGGCCAAGAACACCGCGCTGATCGAATGCGTTCAGGTCGCGGCCGAGAAGGCCAAATGGCCGATCCGCGACGAGTTCAAGCGCGCCTCCTCGCGCAAGGACGGCGGCGGCAGCCGCGCGGTGATCCCGCCGACCGCAACGGAGTCCCGCGCACGTCCGGCTGCGCCTGCACAGCAGCGCACGAGCTACGACCGTGCACCCGTAACCGCGACACGGGAGCCGCCGCGCGATCCACCCCCGCCGGCACCGCCGCCTCCCCCACCACGCCCGGCCGCGCCATCGCACGGCGCGACGCGGTTCTCGTCGGTGTTCGGCACCAGGAGACGCTGACATGACCAGGCATCGCGGACGCGGCATGGCGTCGATCAACTACCCCATCGGCATGAACCTTGGCGGCGACCCGAGCCAGGCACTGGTTCACTCCAATCCCAGCGGCAAGTTCACGGTGGCGCTGTCGTCGATCGACCTCGGCCAGGGCATGAAATCGGTGACGCGGCAGATCTGCGCCGAGACGCTGGGCGTGCCGGTCGAGGACGTCTATGTCGACACGGCGGATTCCGACACCGGCCCGCACTGCATGGGCTCGTTCGCCTCGCGCGGCACCCATCGGGTCGGCAATGCCGTGATGGCCGCGGCGCGCGAGGCCCGCGGCGTGATGATGGAAGCGGCGGCTGAAGAGCTCGAGGTCAATGCCGCCGATCTCGACACCGACGGCCGCGGCAATATTCACGTCAAGGGCGCGCCGCACCGTTCGATCTCGACCAAGGACGTCGCGATTGCCGCGCAGTTCAAGCAGGGCAAGACCATTTCGGGCCGCGGCATCTTTCTGGTTCCCCTTTCCAACGTCGATCCGGAGACCGGCGAGATGTCGCCGGCGACCTGCTACGCCCATGCCTGCCTCGTCGCCGAGGTCGAGGTCGACGACGAGACCGGCGATGTCGCGATGGTCCGGATGGATTCCGCCTATGAGCTCGGTCGCGCGCTGAACCCGCGTCTGGTCGAGCAGCAACTGGTCGGCGGTGCCTGGATGGGCGTCAGCCACGCGCTCTATGAGACCCCGGAGCCCTATTATCCCGATCCCATTCACGGCCCCCGCGACTTCGTCGAATATCTGATGCCCGGCCCCGGCGACATCTGCCCGCACGATATCGCGGTGCTGGAACGTCCCGCTCCCGATGGCCCCTTTGGTGCCAAGGGCCCCGGCGAGATGTGCGCCAACCCGGTGCTGCCGGCCGTCGCCAATGCGATCTTCAATGCCGTCGGCGTGCGCATCGACGACCTGCCGATCACGCCTGAAAAGGTGCTGCGCGCGATCAAGGCTCAGGGCGGCGCGCGGCCGCAGGCACGGCGCTAGAGGAACGGCCGTGGCGGTTCGCAGCAACATCGTCGGCATCGACAGCCCCGAGGCGCTGGAGAAGGCGCTGCGCGCGGCCTATTATCTCGCCGACGAGGGTCTCGCGACCGCCGCCTATCTCGGCCTCGCGCTCGGCAAGCCGTTGCTGCTGGAAGGCGCGCCAGGCGTCGGCAAGACGGAGGCGGCAAAAGCAATCGCTGCCGTGCTCGGCCGCCGCCTGATCCGCCTGCAATGCTACGAGGGCATCGACGCCTCTGCCGCACTCTATGAGTGGAACTACCCGCGCCAGATGCTGGCGATCCGCCAGGCCGGCGACGAGAGCATCGACATCTATGGCGAGACCTTCCTGATCGAGCGTCCCATGCTGGCCGCGCTCCGCGCGCCCGATTCCACCGTGCTGCTGATCGACGAAATCGACCGCGCCGACCAGGAGTTCGAGGCGTTTCTGCTCGAATTCCTCTCCGACTTCCAGATCTCGATTCCCGAGCGCGGCACGGTTCGCGCGGCGGAGCGCCCCGTGGTCGTTCTGACGTCGAACCGGACGCGCGATCTGCACGAGGCCTTGCGCCGCCGCTGCGTCTATCACTGGATCGACTATCCGACCGCGGAGCGCGAGGCGCGGATCATCATGATGCGCGCCTCCAGCGTCGCCGAGGCCACGGCCCGCGCCGTCGTCGCAGCCGTGGAGAGGCTGCGGCGCGAGCCGCTGAGCAAGGCGCCCGGCATTGCCGAGGCCGTCGACTGGGCCGAGGCCGCGACGCTGCTGCACAAGGGCGGCGCCCGCTGGCCGGATGCGTTCAAGCGCTCGATCGGCGTGGCGCTGAAGGACGAAGAGGATCTGCATTTCATCTCGCCGCGGCTCGACGCCATGCTCGCGGAGGCGACCGCATGAGCGACGAACCGCAGCTCCCGCGCGCCGCGCGCATCTTCGTCGCCTTCGTCCCGCTGCTGCGCGCGAACGGCTTTGCCGTCGCAACGGAGCAGACCACCACGTTCCTCGCCGCGATAGAGCTGCTCGGCCCGCGCGACATCGAGCACGTCAGGCAAGCCGCCCTCGCGACGCTGGCGCCGCCGCCCGAGCGCCGCGCGACCTTCGACCGGCTGTTCGATCTCCACTTCCGCGGCAGCGAGGCCATCGCGCGAGCCGACGAGGGCGAGGACGACGAGACAGTCCGCCTCCAGGAAGAGGGCCGCGGCGACGAGGCCCCCCTGCTCTCCGACGAGGCCAATGAGTCCGGCCTCACCGCGACCCAAAGCGAGGCGCTGGTCGAGCGCCGCTTTAGGGCGGCCTCGAGCACGGACGCATTGCGCCGCCTGACGCGGGAGGCGCCGCGACGCCTGCCGCGACGGCGCGGCCATCGCCGCATGCGCGCCCGCCGCGGACCGTTTGCCGATCTCCGCCGCACCTTGCGCGACAGTGTCCGCAGCGACGGCGAGATCCTGCGGCTCGGTCACATGAAGCGGCGCCAGCGTCCGCGCAAGATGCTCCTGCTGATCGACGTCTCCGGCTCGATGAAGGGCCGCACCGAGGAGAACATGAAGCTCGCGCATGCGCTGGTGCAGGCCGCGCCCAGTGTCGAGGTCTTCACCTTCGGCACGCGGCTGACCCGCATCACCCGCCCGCTGCGACTGAAGCGCCGCGAGCAGGCCATGAACGCCGCCGCGCATCTGGTCAGCGATTGGGACGGCGGCACCCGCATCGGCGACGCACTCCAGGCCTTCCTCGCCGTGCCCCGCTTCGGCGGCTATGCGCGCGGCGCCGCCGTGATCATCGTCTCCGATGGACTCGAGCGTGGGGAGACCGATGCGCTTCGCGACGCCGTCGCGAAATTGTCGCGGCGGGCCTGGCGCCTGAGCTGGCTGACGCCGCTGGCGACGGGCCCCGACTTCCGCCCGCAGACCGAAGCGCTCGTCGCCATCGAGCGCTTCGTCGACGACCTCGTGGATGGCGGTTCGAGCGCGTCGATCGTCGCGCATATTCTGGCGTTGGGACGAAGGAGAGCGGCGTGAGCGACATTGTCGACGGCCATCATCACATCTGGCGGCAGGCCGACCTGCCCTGGCTGACCGGCCCCATGCAGCCGCGCATCTTCGGACCCTATGAGCCGATCCGGCGCGACTATCCGATCCAGGAATATCTCGACGACCTCAAGGATACCGGCGTCACGCGTTCGGTCTATGTGCAAACCAACTGGGCCAACGACCGCTTCGAGGACGAGGCCGCGTGGGTGCAGCAGACTGCGGACGAACACGGCTGGCCGCACGCGATCGTCGCCTATGCCAATTTCGTCGTGGACGACGTGCGTCCGCAGCTCGATCGCCTGAAGCGCTACAAGCTGGTGCGCGGCGTGCGCATGCAGCTGCACTGGCACGAGAACCCGCTCTATCGCTTTGCCGCCCGCCCGGATCTCTGCACCGATCCGATGATCAGCCGCAACGTCGCGCGCCTCGCCGACTATGGCTGGAGCTTCGACCTGCAGGTGTTCACCCCGCAGATGCCGAACGCCGCAGCGCTGGCCGAAGCCTGCCCCGAGGTCACCTTCATCCTCCAGCATGCCGGCATGCTGGAGGATCTCTCTCCTGGTGGCCGCGCCGCCTGGCGCAGCGGTATGGCCCGGCTCGCGGCCTGCCCGAACGTGGTCTCAAAGCTCTCCGGGCTCGGCACCTTCATCCATCGCAACGATCCTGCGCACATCGCCGCCGTGCTCACCGACACCGTCGCGATCTTCGGCGCCGAGCGCTGCCTGTTCGGCTCCAATTTCCCCATCGAGAAATTGTGGACCAGCTATCGCGAGCTCGTCGGCGCCTTTCGCACCGCCGCCGCGCCGTTCAGCGCGGAGCAGCAGGACGCTATCTTCAAGACGACGGCGACGCGCGTCTACCGGCTTTGACAGACAAGAAACAGTTGAGGGAGGGCAACGAATGGCGCTGGAGATCAAGATCCTGGACTATGGCGATATCGAGCTGGAATCGAGCTTTCTGGTGCTCGGCCGCGACTGCGGCCGCACCCGCCGCGTCCTCACCCTCGGTTTCCTGATCCTCGGGGGGAAATATCCGGTCGTGGTCGACACCGGCTACCGCTCCAACCAGATCATGGAGACGCTGGGCATGCGGGGCTTGCAGTACCACGAGAACATGATCGAGAACCAGCTCGCGCGCCACGGCGTGCGCATGGGCGACGTCCGCTTCGTGTGCCACACCCATCTGCACATCGACCACGCCGGCAAGGACGATCTGTTCCCGATGAACACGACCGTCGTGCTCAACCGCAAGGAACTCGAGTATTCCGTCTCCGGCCTGATGCATCCGCAATATCCGGCGCCCGACATCAAGCACCTGATCGACCGGCTGCACACCAAGAGCGCGCTGCGCTTCCTCGACCTCGAGATCACCGGCCCGGTCGAGCTGATGCCCGGCGTCTATTGCGACGCGGCCAATGCGCATACGGAGGGCTCGATGAACGTCATCGTCGAGACCGCCGACGGGATTGCGACCATCTGCGGCGACGTGATCTACGATTTCAACGACCAGATCGTGACGCCCTTCAACGAGATCCACGATTGGGAGCCGCGCACGACGGGCAATCATGGCACCAGCAAGCGCGCCGAGAAAGCCTCGATCAAGAAGCTGCTGAGCAATTCGCGCTATCTGCTGCCGGTGCACGACCGCCCGGCCAAGATCGAAGGCGGCAACGTCGTCGGGCGCCTGCACGATCAGGTCCCCGGACCGATCGTGCAGTCCTTGCCCGCACGCAACTGGTTCCCGGCTTGAGATGATCTTGGGGATCGACCGATGACGCACGTCACCTTGCGAAGCGAATTCGAAACTTTGATCGACCCCTATGCGCCGGTCGCGCAGGTCGGCACCGGCTTTGACTTCACGGAGGGACCGATCTGGCATCCGGTCGATCACTATCTGCTGTTCTCGGACATGCCGGGTGACGTGCGCCGGCGCTGGGATGCGCGGCGCGGCGTGGCCGAGGTCAAGCGTCCCTCGAACAAGTGCAACGGCATGACCTATGATGCCGAGCTCAATCTGATCGTCTGCGAGCACGCGACCTCGTCGCTGATCCGCGAACGGCCGGACGGGCGGCGCGAGGTGCTGGCTTCGCACTTCCAGGGCCAGGAGCTGAACAGCCCGAACGACGTCTGCGTGCACTCCTCCGGCGCGATCTATTTCTCGGACCCTTGGTACGGCCGCATGCCGGTCTATGGCGTGGAGCGGCCGCGCCAGCTCGGCTTCCAGGGCGTCTATCGCTTCGTGCCCGGCGGCGAACCGAAGCTCGTGGTCGAGCGCAATCTGTTCGACCAGCCGAACGGCCTGTGCTTCTCGCCGGACGAGAAGCTGCTCTATGTCAACGACACCGTGCAGGCGCTGATCCGCGTCTTCGACGTCAACGCCGACGGCTCGCTGTCGAATGCGCGGGTGTTCGCAAGCGGCATCCGCTCCGAGCTCGAAGCCGGCCTGCCCGACGGCATGAAGTGCGATCAGCACGGCAATGTCTGGGTCACCGCGCCCGGCGGCGTCTGGGTCTATTCGCCGCGCGGCGAGCTGCTCGGCAAGGTCCGCGTGCCCGAGATGGTCGCCAACCTCGCCTGGGGCGGGCCGGATTTCCGCACGCTGTATCTGACCGCGACGCACTCGGTCTATGCGATCCCGACCAAGGTCGGTCCGCGGCATGAGCCTTATATGAGTGGCCGGCGAAGCGGCGGCGGCCAGGCGGCAAGCGCATCGCCGGCGGCGCCTATCCTCGCTGACGGCGACATGCGGCTTGATCCGCAGCGCTGCGCGATGATCATCCAGGATTTGCAGAACGACGTCATCATGGACGGCGGCGCGTTCGCCGAGTCCGGCGCTCCCGGTCATGCGAAACAGCAGCATGTCGTCGAGAATGTCCGCCGTCTCGCGGAGACCGCTCGGGCCCGCGGCGTCGCCATCATCCACGTCTGGTTCGTCGTCGAGCCGGGTGCGCCGGGTGTCACGCTGAACGCACCGCTGTTCGAAGGCCTCGTCGACAGCAAGGCGATGGTGCGTGGAAGCTGGGGCGCGGCGCCCGTCTCCGGCCTCGAGCCCCGGCCCGGCGATTTCGTCGTCGAGAAGATGCGGATGAGCGCGTGGGAGGGCACGCGGCTGGAGACAATCCTCAAGGCGACCGGGCGCGACATGATCATCAACACCGGTGCCTGGACCAACATGTCGGTCGAGCACACCGCCCGCACCGGGGCAGACAAGGGCTACTTCATGATCGTTCCCGAAGATTGCTGCTCGACCATGAACGCCGACTGGCACAATGCGTCGATTAATTTTGCCATGCAGAACGTGGCGATCGTCACGAGGGCGGATGCCGTCATCAGGGCGTTGGGATGAGCGGTGGCAAAGATTTTGCACCTCTCCTGCTCGCCGCGCCCTGACTCCGAGTCGAGTGCCGGCGCGCGCGTCTTTCTTGACGGCTTTCGCCAGGCCCGGCCGGACTGGGACCTCGATGTCGTGGACCTGTGGCGGGAGCGGATGCCGGAATTCTCAGGCCCCATCGCCGAGGCCAAATATGCACGGATGAACGGGCAAGCCTTCAACGACACGCAACGCGACAGCTTTGCCGAGGCCGAGCGAATGGCGCTGCGGTTTTCGTTGGCCGATCGCGTGCTGATCTCGACGCCGATGTGGAACTTCAGCATTCCCTACAAGCTCAAGCAGTGGTTCGACATCATCGTCCAGCCCGGGCTGACGTTTCGGTTCGACCCGTCACAGGGCTATCTCCCGCTGCTCAAGGATCGGCCGACGCTGGTGATTCTCGCCAGCGGCAGCGACTTCGCCACCGGCATGAACCGCGGCCGCATCGACATGGCAACGCCTTATCTGCGCGACATCCTGCGCTTCATCGGTATCGACAATGTCCGTTTCGTGCCGATCGGGCCAACCACGGGACCGCAACAGCCGATCGAGGCCGCGCGGGACAGGGCCCATCGACGGCTGGCCGCAATGGCCGCGACTTTCTGAGCGCTCGGAGCGTCGCCCCGTTTAGCGAGTCCCGATCTGCGCCGCGCCTTGCGCATCCCCTGATCGGGCCTGACGGTAGACGTGCCCCGGCTCGGCCCACAGGAAGCCATTCGAGAACGGCACGCCCGGATAGGCCGCGGCAAGCCGGCGATTTCCACCCTCGACATCGTCGCGACCGTCCAGCACGTCGCGAAAGGTCCTGGCGACGACGACCATGTCACAATCCTGCGGCGACAGGCGCAGTGATCCGACATTGCTCTCGCGCAAGAGGCCGGCCTCACCCAGCAGATTGGCACAGGTGTGCGACAGCGTCTGCACGCCGTTGATGGTCAGGAAGTCTTGCTGCTCCAGCGTGTTGAGGAGAAGACCATCCGGGTCCTTCTCGCAGACGAAGCGGCAATTGTCCTTGGTGAGCTTGTGAAGGCGCGCATGATAGCACCGCGCGGAGATGGCCAGCGGCACCCGGCCGAACGCGAACACTTCGATCGTGGCGTCGGGAACAGCCTTCGCGATCGTGGCCACCGAGGCCAGCGGCAATTCCGGCGGCAGGCAGATGCGCCTCGCCCCGCGTGCGGCGTGAAAGGCCGCGCTCGCTTCGTTGTAGATGTTGACGAACGGACCGATGGCGTGCGGCCGGCCTGCAAGCGCCCTGAGACAGGTCAGATCGTTGACCTCGACCACGGCGCCCTCGACCGCCGCGAGCTCCTCGGTCTGGCGGCGCTCGCGGCGCAGCGAGACCAGAATCAGCGAGCCCAGCAGCACCTGCTTGCCCGCGTTCTGCAGCCGTTCGACCACGGCCGGGATGTGATCTGCGAAGAACGGCGAGCGCTTCGAGCAGACGATCTCGCCGACGGACACGACGTCAACCGGCGCTTCATCGGCGATCCGGAAATAGAAGTCGCGCCAGCGTTCCGGCGCCCAATTGTACAGAACTGGACCGAGGCTGAGTTGCATCTTTCGGATCTCACATCGTCGAACGGATTAGCGCCAGGTCTTGCGATAGGCGCCAACCGTCGAGGCCTGACCTTCGGTGAACGGCTTCAGGCTCGCGATGTCGGCCTCGCTGCCGGTCTCGAGCGCGGCGAGCGCCTGGCGGAAGTGGCGCACCACGCTCTCGACATAGGCACGGCCGCGCTGGCGGCCCTCGATCTTGAGCGCGGTCACGCCGGCATCGCGCATGCCTTTAAGCAACGCCGTGGCGTCCAGGCTGACCGGGTCCTCGAAAATATAGCCGGAGCCCTGGGAGGTCGAGAAGCGGCCCTTGCACAGCGTCGGATAGCCCGCGGGCTCGCTCACGGCGAACCGGTTGATGGCGAAGCCACCGAGACTGGACTTCGTCCCCTCCGCGGTCTGTTCGTAGGTCACATGACTCGGCGGCGAACAGACGCCCTGCATGTTCGGCGACTTGCCGGTCGCATAGGACGACAGCGAGCAGCGCCCTTCGGCCATGACGCAGAGGCCGCCGAACACGAAGACCTCGGTCTCGCAGGCCGACTCCCGGGTGATCTCGGCGATCTCAGGCACGCTCAGGACACGCGGCAGCACGACGCGCCGCGCCCCGAAAGTCTCGGCGTAGAAGGCGATGGCATCGGGATTGGCGGCCGCAGCCTGCACCGAAACGTGCAGACGCTGGTTCGGATGGCGCCTTGCCGCATAGTCCATCAATCCGATATCCGCGAGGATCAGCGCATCGGCCCCCGCACTCGCCGCATCGTCCACCGCGCGATGCCAGATGTCGACGGCGGAGGCGCGCGGAAAGGTGTTGATGGCCACCAGGATCTTCGCGCCGCGGCCATGCGCCAGCGCGATCCCCTTGCGCAGCTCGTCGCGGCTGAAATTCAGCCCCGGAAAATTGCGCGCGTTGGTCTCGTCGTTGAAGCCGCAATAGATCGCATCGGCGCCGGCATCGATGGCGCTCTTCAACGCCGCCGGCGTGCCGGCAGGACAGATCAGCTCCATCATCTCGATTGCTCGCCCTGCCCCGTTGAACCGATCACATGACCGCGAGCGGCCTCGAAGGCCCGCCTCGCCGGCGCGCCCAGCGGGCCAAACAGCGAGGACAGCTCTTCGGCCAGATCGAGCTGGGCGTCGTCGATCGCATTGCGCAGCGCCAGCACTGCCTCGACATCGCCCTCGACCACGAGCTCGCGCGAGAACATCAGGGCATCGCCATCGACCTTGCCTTCGAGCAGCGCCAGCAGATTGGCGAGCGAGGCTGAGATCCGCGCATCCAGACCTCGCGGCAAGTCGCGCACCACGGACAGGCGCGGCGGCCTGGCCTCGACCACGAAGGCGAACGGCAGATCGATCGGCTTGATACCGAACCGCGCGCGCGCGTGATCACCGAGCCGGTCGAATATTGCGGGGTTACGCCGGTGGATCCCCTGCAGGACGCCGGCGAGAACGAGCTGCAGCGGCAGCAGAGGCAGGGGACGCATGGCCAAGGCGACAAGGGGCGGAATCGTCGGCAACGGGCCGGGCGATGCGGCGGACGGATCATTCATGGCCACACCTCTGGACGGATTGCACGCCGCTGTATTTGAGCGGGAACAATGAAGACCGAAAACAACCCGGCTAGCTCTGATTTTTTGGGAGCTCGTCCAGTTGCAACGTGATGTGCCGCGCTTTCGCGACCTGTCCGACTTCCTGCGCTTCATCGAAAGCCGGGGACAGTTGCGACGCATTCGCGAGAAGGTCTCCGTCGTCCACGAGATCACGGAGATCCACCGGCGTGTGCTCGGTGCGCACGGACCGGCATTATTGTTCGAGCAGCCCGTCAGGGCCGATGGCGACGCGTCGGAGATGCCGCTCCTCA
This sequence comes from Bradyrhizobium sp. CCBAU 65884, assembly GCF_028128835.1. Classification (NCBI taxonomy): domain Bacteria; kingdom Pseudomonadati; phylum Pseudomonadota; class Alphaproteobacteria; order Hyphomicrobiales; family Nitrobacteraceae; genus Bradyrhizobium; species Bradyrhizobium sp. CCBAU 65884. The sequence continues at coordinate 202,879 of NZ_LBJU01000129.1, forward strand.
CCAACCTGTTTGGAACGGTCGAGCGGATCGCGTGGGGCATGGGCATCACGCCCGACCGTCTCGGAGAGCTCGGCGCGCTGATGGCCGAGCTCCGCGCGCCGCGACCGCCGCACGGCATCAGGGATGCTTTCGAGAAGATCCCGCTTGCGCGCGCCGCGCTGGCGACGCGCCCGCGCACACGCGCGGCGGCCCCGGTGCAGGACTGCGTCGCGATGGGGCCCGACGTCGATCTTGCAAGATTGCCGGTCCAGATCTGCTGGCCCGGCGAGCCGGCACCGCTGATCACCTGGCCACTCGTGATCACCGTGCCGCCGGAATCCGCGACGGCCGACCAGGAGGAGAATGTCGGCGTCTACCGCATGCAGGTGCTCGGCCGCGACCGCGCCATCATCCGCTGGCTCGCGCATCGCGGCGGCGCCAGGCATCACCAGCAATGGAAGGCGATCGGGCGCGACATGCCGGTCGCGATCGTCATCGGCGCCGATCCGGCCACGATCCTTGCCGCGGTGCTGCCGCTGCCCGAGACGCTGTCCGAGCTGCGCTTCTCGGGCATCCTGCGCGGCGAGCGGCCTGACCTCGCGCCATGCCTCACCGTCCCGCTCGCGATCCCGGCCGAGGCCGAAATCGTCATCGAGGGCTTCGTCTCCGCGACCGAAACCGCGCCCGAAGGACCCTATGGCGATCACACCGGGTATTATAATTCCGTCGAACAGTTCCCCGTGATGCGCGTGACCGCGATCACGAGCCGGCGCCAGCCCATCTACCTCTCGACCTTCACGGGCCGGCCGCCGGACGAGCCGTCGCGGATCGGCGAGGCGCTCAACCAGCTGTTCGTGCCGTTGATCCGGCAGCAATTCCCTGAGGTGACCGACTGCTGGCTGCCGCCGGAGGCCTGCTCCTACCGCATCGCGATTGCGGCCATTAAAAAGCGCTATCCCGGCCAGGCGCGGCGGCTGATGCTCGGCCTGTGGTCGATGCTTCCGCAGTTCAGCTACACCAAGCTGCTGATCGTGGTCGACGACGACATCGACATCCGCGACTGGCGTGCCGTGATGTGGGCGGTCTCGACGCGCAGCGATTCCTCGCGCGATCTCGTGACGCTCACCGACACGCCGATCGACTATCTCGACTTTGCCTCGCCGAAATCCGGGCTCGGCGGCAAGCTCGGCATCGACGCCACCACGAAGATTCCGCCGGAGACGGATCGGGAATGGGGCGTTCCGCTGGCCATGGATCCCGCCGTGGCCGCGCGTGTCGATGCGATGTGGGCCACACTCGGCCTGTCCGGCATGCCGGCACCGGACCTCACATGAGCGGGCGGCAAGGCATCATCATCGGCATCAGCGGCGCCTCGGGCGCCGCAATCGGCTTGCGCATCGTCGAGCTGCTGGCTGATGATCCAAACTACGCGGTTCATCTCGTGGTTTCGCCCGCGGCAGAGCGTACGCTGAGCGAAGAAGTCGGGCACGATGCGCTCGCGCGGCTGCGCGCCCTCGCCTTCCGCCACTATCTTCATTCCGACATCGGCGCCGCGATCGCCAGCGGCTCGTATCCGGTCGCGGGCATGATCGTGGCACCGTGCTCGATCCGTACGCTCTCGGCCATCGCCTGGGGGCAGCTCGACAACCTTCTGACGCGCGCGGCCGACGTGCAGCTCAAGGAACGGCGCCGGCTGGTATTGCTGGTCCGCGAGAGCCCGCTCCATCTCGGCCATCTCAGAGCGATGCTGCAAGCGACCGAGATCGGCGCGATCATCGCCCCGCCGATGCCGGCCTTCTATCTGAAACCACAGTCGCTGGATGAGGTGATCGACCAGATCGCCGCCCGGGCGATCAACCTGCTCGACCTGGCAAAGCTTCGCGCACCCGCAAGGACCTGGTCCGGCCCGGGCGGCGAAGGCGTCTAGCCGGCCGCCTCGCCGGATCAGTTCACCTCAGCAAAACCGAGCGACGCCTTGACGCCTGGCGAGATCATCCAGGGCTGCCAGGGCGGCTCGAACGTCATGGTGACGTCGACCGATTCCACGCCAGGAACCAGGCACGCGCTGTTGGCGACGCCCTCCTTGAGAAAGGATGCGGCGGGACAACCCGGCGTCGTCGCCGTCATGGTGATGTGCGCGGCGCCGTCGTCGATCGACACGTCATAGACGAAGCCGAGGTCGACGATGTTGTGCCCGAGCTCCGGATCGATCACGACCTTCAGCGCCTGCCTTATCTGAGCCACGAGATCGTCGTCGTTGATCGTCATGCGCAAACCCTCACGGTCAGTTGATAGGTGTCGTTCTGCGGTGTGAAGCCGCCGCGCCATTGATGGCCGCGCTTGGTCAGCTCCCGAAACAGGAAGACCGGTTCACGACTGAGCAAGGCGAAGAGGGTCTGCCCGGGGGCGAGCCGCTCCATTGCAGCCAGAATCCGGACCATCGGCTCCGGTGGATCGAGGTCGCGGTTGTCGAGATGAACCGCGGGCTCCGGCCAATCGCCACCACTCGCCGCCGCGGGCGCCGGTTCAGCCGCATCGGACGAACCGTCGTCCGGCAGAAACCGGATCTCCCATTCGCCGCCTTCGAGCTCGGCCTCCCGATGCGCAAAGCCCTTGCTCGCCATGACGTCGAACAGGGGAACCGGTTTGAAGGGGGCATAGAGCCGCAGCCCCTCCCCGGGCTCGAGCCGCGCGAGCGCGGCCATGATGATCGAGAACGGCTCGCCGCCTGCACGCAGGATCGGCCGGACATCGACGTCGATGAATTGGGTCATTGCAGTCTCCTTTCAGTTTCGCGAGACCAACAGATGGGGCACGACTGCTCCCGTCGGCAGGCGCAGCGGCTCCGACACGTCCGCAAGCCGCCTTGCCCTGATGAGCTCCTCGCCTAGGCCGAGCGTCGCAAGCGTCACGGCCGCGACGGCGACGCGGAAGCCGAGTGCCGCGTCGACCAGGAGCATCAAGGTTGCCGCCCAGCTTCCGGCAAAGAACAGCATGAACCATTTCAACGCGCGGCGCTCGTCAACGAGATCCTGCACGCGGGGCGTCGGCACTCTGCCCATCACCGGACCGTAGGTCTCGAGCCAGGTCAGGAACGGGACGATCTTGTAGAGATTGGCGAGCACGAGGCCAGTGAGCCAGCCGAACGCGACCAGGAACGCGAGCGCTCCGACATGCGATTGGAGAGAACCGGTCGCAAGGAAGACGGCGCCGAGGATTGCGACTGCGACGAGGCTCGCCAGCGCAACGAGGCTCATGCGCGTGTTGAGCTCGAGCGCGCGACGCTTGCGGGCTCTGTACAGGCCGAGCATGTCGCGGCCGTAGGCGATTAGCGACAGCAGCGCCGCGGCTCCTGCCAGCAGAAGCGCCAAATTCACCCCGGTCGCACGCCAGAGTGCGAGCACGCCGCCGACAGCTCCGACGGCCAGCGCGGCAATGCCGGCAAGCCAGGCCAGCCGGCCCAGCCGCGCGTCGCTGTCGGGCGCGAGCATGAACATCGCCAGCAGGCGATAGCTGACCCCCATGGCCGTGAAGGTCAGCCATCCGCCAAGCCCGGCAATGGCGTGGATCGGAACGCCCGACACCAGCAGGTCCGGCCATTGCGCGCCGATAGCGGTTCCGGACAGCACGAGAGAGAACATGCCGCCGAATGCCGCCGTGACGCAGATGCAGCCCAGCCCGGCTGCGACGAACCGCGCCGGCCCCGGCAGCGGACGGGCCGACCAGAGCGTCATGCCGAGATTGGCAACGACCAACGCGAAGCCGGCAATCAGCAGGCTCGCGCCGACCGGAAGCAGCCGGGGCGACCCGTTGAAGTGCCCGCCAAGCGTCAGGAAGCCCGCGAGCAGGATGGTCAGCCCAAGCGTCAGCAGCGCCAGAGCCGGCAGTGTCCAGCGCTCCGCATAGAGCGGCCTTGCGGCCAGCACCGGCACGAACTGGAACAGCGCGCCACACAGGACCGTGCTCAACCAGCCAATGCTAACCATGTGCACGATGACGAGCGTGTCCGGCCCGCCGATGTCGTGGTTCGGAAAGCCGAACCCGGCGACAACAAGCACTTCCGCGAGCAGCAGCCATACGATTGCGACCGCGAAGTAGCTGATGGCCCATTTACAGAGGCTGGTTCCAATCACGGCTTGCTTCCCATCGCGTGCAACACGAAACCCCGTGTCAGCACCCGAAAAGGTAAGCGGTTGCAGTCACGACCACTTTGTCGAGGCGCAAACTCCGGCGCCTTTCGCGACTGCCGACGTCAGCATCTGTTCAGGGCAAGACCAACTTCTTGCGGATCGCGTAGCGGACGAGCTCAGCGGTGGACGACATCCTGAGCTTGCGCATGGCCGAGGCGCGATGGGTCTCGACGGTCTTCACACTCAGTTTCAGGATGGAGCTGATCGACCTGTTGGTATGCCCCTCCGCGATCAGCTGGACCACGCTCTGCTCGCGTGAAGTCAGCAGCATGTCGGCCCGATTCTCCTTGTTGCCCTGGTAGTCGTGCAGCAGCCTCTCCAGCAGGATGCTGGTGAAGTAGGGCCTGCCGTCGAGCAGGGCCTCGATGGCGGAGATGAGGTGCTTGCGCGCGTCTGACTTGAACAGAAAGCCGCGCACCCCGGCCAGAATGGCTTCGGTCAGAAGCTCTTCGCTCTCGTGCATGGTCAGGATCAGGACCTGCGCGCCAAGGTGGAGTGCCTTGAGGCGGCGACTGACCTCCAACCCGTTCATGACCGGCATGGAGTAGTCAACGATCACGATGTCCGGCCTGGTCTCGAGCGCCAGCGCGACCGCCTGCTCGCCATCGGTCGCCACGCCGCTCACGATCCAGCTGGAATGCGCTTCGATGATTGCACGCAGCCCGGAACGCACAACTTCATGATCATCCGCAATCAAGATGCGTTTCACCGTGTCGTTCCCGTTGGCCGACCCTTGCGCTTCCGGGCCGATACCGGCAGCAAACCGGCAGCACAGTCGAACGATCATAGGGAGCGTGGCTGGAATCGTTATCCCACAAAACCCTGATATCTCCCGGCGAAGGTACCGACGCCCGTATTGCTCGCTAATATCGCCGTTTCACGCCTCGACCAGCCCGGTCCGAACGGCGTACCGGACCAGCCCCGCCGTCGAGTTCACCTCCAGCTTGCGCATCGCTGCTGCCCGATGGGCCTCGGTGGTCTTGACGCTGAGGTCGAGGATCGCACTGATGCCCTTGTTGCTGTATCCCTCCGCGACCAGCTTGACGACCAGTTGCTCGCGGGCCGTGAGTTCGTGATGCCGCTCGCCGTTGGTCCGCGGCGCATGGTCGAGTTCGGTCTTCCGGGGCCAGAACGGCCGGTGCAGCAACAAGGCTTCGACAGCTGCGACAAGCAGCTTGTTGGCGTCGGACTTCACCAGGAATGCACGCGCCCCCGCCTCGAATGCTTGCTGGGCAAGCAAGCCCGAATTGTGCACCGTGAAGATCAGCACCTCAGTCTGCAGCGGATACTCTCTGATCCGCCGCGCCACCTCGACACCGGTCATGCGCGGCATCGAGAAGTCGACGATGGCGACATGGGGCCGGCTTTCGATCGCGGCTGCTACCGCCATGCCGCCGTCATTCACCTCGGCGACCACCTCCCAATCCACCCGTTGCTCGAGCACCGCCCGCAAGCCCGACCGTACCGCCTCATGATCGTCCGCGATAAGAATTCGCTTCATGGCAGAGCACTCCGAATCCGCATCGGCGATGGACCGTGACCCCGGCCCGCCGCCCCGCAGTTAGTGTTTTTTCGCTGATTGTGCGCCTGCGCGGGCCCTTGCATTTGTCGTGGCCCCGCGGCGATTGGCCCTGTTCGCCGAGGGAGCATAGGGAAATACTGCACACAGCACCGTGCCGGCATGCCGGGGCGCGCGACTGGACTGGATATCGAGCGTACCCCCGATCTCGTGCAGCCGTGCTTGCATCGCCGGAATTCCGACACCAACAGAGACCGCGCTCCTGCCGAAACCCGGCGGGAGCCCACGTCCATTGTCGCTGAGCGTCAGGTGAAACCGGCCGTCCGCGGTGTCGATAACGATGGCCACCTCGGTCGCGTTCGCATGACGGAAGACGTTCGTCAGCGCTTCCTGGACGACCCGCAGCAACGTTCGTTTCGTCTCGTAAGGCAACCGATCCACATCCGGCACGATGTTGACACTCGCGCGCAACGACGTGCGCGCCGCAAATCCCTCAGCGTACCGCTCGATCGCAGCCTTCAGGCCCTCACCGGCGAGGTTCCGGGGATGCAGCAGATAGGCAAAGGCGCGGATTTCCCGGAGGGCTTCATCGATCGATGCATCGATTTCGTCGCAGAGCCGCTCGGCCAAATCCGGTTCGCCGATGCTGCCTCGGATCCGCATGAGACCGAGACTCGCGGCAATCAGGTGCTGGCAGGTCGAATCGTGGAGATCGGACGCTATCCGCTGCTGGATGCCTTCCTGGATCGATACCAGGCCGAGGTTCACGTCGAGCCCGTTGCCCTGTCCGACCCCGCTCTCGAACGCGCGGCTGCGCAGGGCGCGGTGGCTGCCGATCAAGCGAACCGCACCACCACACGAAGATTGAACGACCGGAGTTACTACCGTTTCGACGTTCCGGGGCGAGCCGCCGAACGCGAGACGCTGCCGGATCCTGATTTCCGCTCCTTCCGCAACGCACGCCCCCAGCGCCTGGCAGACGATTCTAGCGTCGTCTGCGTTCATGCAATCGAACACATCCATGTCGTAAACGTCTTCCGGCGAGAGACCGAGCCGGGACCCGAACTCCGGATTGATCGCCTCATAGACGAAGCGCCCTTCAGGAGACGGGCGCACGACGAAGAGGAGATCAGCCGAAAACGTCCAATAGAGCGCTTCGATCGATTGTTCCGAACCTGTCCGAAGCCAGTTCCCGAGGCCGGTTCGATGCGACTCGCTGGCGGGGGAGACATGTACCTTCACGATACGCACTCACTCTTCTCCGGCGACATCGCGACGCTGACAACAGCATCACCCGTGTCCGCTCGCCTGTTCGGGGACATGTCCCCTCGCCGGCCCGCGGCGCCTTGGAGCCGATCCAATTATACACCCTGGAATCGCCCCACAACAAGAGGTAGCATTTCCTTAGGATTAAAATCTCGAATCCGCGACGCGGCGTCTGCGCTGCGCGGCGAAGCGGTTCGCGTCCTGCGCAAGCGCTCGAATTTGGCGCAACAGAGATTAAAAATGCGGAATTCCGAGACAGCGAACTCCCGCGCCGATAGGCGGCCATGCCTACCAACGTAGCGAGGCGCTAGCGGCTGCCGCCACCATTTGCGCCGGACTTCCTCCTGCGTTCCGTCCTTGCCTTTGGAGCTGTCGGAGGCGGCGCAATCTGCAGGGGATGCGATGGCAGCGTCAAACGGTTTGTCGCAGCATCGTCCCGAAGCGCATCGGTATCAAGACGCTGGCTTCGATCGACGGCATCGCGTGGATCGGCGGCGGCAAGGGATACCGCCGCTATGCCCACAACAATGCCGATCAACAGCGACAAGCCTCTTGCGTGCATCGATCGGATACCTCTCAGAATGCGAAATCCAGACGAGGGCCGATGCGAACGTCCCTGTATCGCCGTAGCGGCACGTTCGACGTTCGAGCCTCGTACAGCACGGTCGTCGTGAGCGACACATTGCTCGCAAAATTATACTTCAGGCCGACGTCTGCCGAATAGAGCTGATCGCGCCGCCCGCTATTGAGCCCATCGGTGAACCAGTAAGCCTCGAACAGTGGCGTGCTGACAATCGACCATTTGGAATCGAGCTTGACCTCGATACCGAGCACGGCGTCGAAGCGCCAGCGGCGCGCCTCCGCCAGGTCGGAAAATCGATAGGTCAGGAGCAGCAACGGCGAAAACGTCGCGTTGTCGAAGCGGAAGTCACGCGCAACCGAGCCCATCACATCGTTCGAGGTGAAGGCCAGGTCGCGGTAGATACCGTCAAAATCGTAGCGATGCTCGTAAATGGCGGAGAAACGCCAGCCGTCCCAGTTTTGGGTCAGGCGCCCGCCCATCCGCGCGACGGCAAAGTTGCCGTCCTTCTCACGCGAAAACGCTTCATATTGCGCGCGTGCATAGAGGCGGTACGACAGGTCGTTGCTAAGGTTCCCGTCCAGCCGGACGCTCACGTCGGGCACGTAGTAAACATCCGACTTGCGGTTGTCCCGGGTAAACAGGGCGTTGTCGGTGAAGGTGGGCGCGATGGAACCGACGACGCTCCAGGATGGTGCGGAGGTGTACAGTACAGGGGCCGCGATCGTCTTGAACTCGGTGACATCAAGGTCGGCTGCACCTGCGGTGCTTGCGCCGAACAGACCAAAGATCGGCAGAAGAATTCTGGACCTTCGCATGGCGTCCCTCGATGGCTGTCGCGTGCATCGGGATTCGCGTCAGGCTGTGACACGATTGTGGCGTGTTAATGTTATTCGATTAAATCATGGGTTGATGAGATCGATTATCGCTTCGCAAACAGCCGCAAGGGCCGCTGCTGCGGGCCTAATAGTCGACTGCGTCCCTGATGATCGGACAGGTCATGCAATGACCGCCGCCGCGACCACGTCCGAGTTCCGCGCCAACGATGGTGATGACCTCGATGCCTTCCTTGCGCAGCAGCGTGTTGGTGTAGGTGTTGCGGTCATAGGCGAACACGACGCCAGGGGATGCGCAGACGAGATTGGCACCGCTATCCCACTGGGTACGCTCGCGCATATAGGCATTTCCGCCCGTCTCCACCACGCGCAGCTTCTTCAGCCCAAGCGCCTCTGCCACGACCTCGACGAAGGGCTTTTCATCCTTCCGCAGTTCGATGCCTGCGGAGCTGTCGGCTGGACGGTAGGAAAATGCCGCGATATTGTTGACGATGTCCGGATAAAGCAGCACGCAATCGCGATCGGCGAACGTGAAGACCGTATCCAGATGCATCGCCGCTCGAAGCTTGGGCATGGCGGCCACGATCACGCGCTCGGCCGCCTTCTTCTTGAACAGGGCGGCAGCGAGCTGGCTGATGGCCTGCCGCGAGGTGCGCTCGCTCAATCCGATCAGCACGTTGCCCTTTCCGATCGGCATCACGTCGCCGCCCTCGAGCGTCGCAAGACCGTGATCCTGTGTCGGATCGCCCCACCAGACATTGACCTTGCCGGCGAAATCCGGATGGAACTTATAGATCGCGGCGGCGAGGATAGGCTCTTCGTGGCGCGCCGGCCAGAACAGCGAATTCAGCGTAACCCCTCCGTAGATCCAGCAGGTCGTATCGCGCGTGTACAGGGTGTTGGGAAGCGGCGGCAGAAGATACTCGGTCATGCCGGCCGCTTCGCGGATGAGCCTGAGCGTCTCGCCGCCGCGGGCTTCGGGAAAGTCCTGGGTCGACAATCCGCCGATCAGCGTCTCCGCCAGCTCGCGCGGCTTGAGGCTCTCCAGATAGGCGCGCAGCTCGTCAATCAGGCCGAGGCCGACCTGATTGGGAATCACCTGATTGTCGAGAATCCACGTCCTCGCCTCCGGAATGGCGACCGTGTCGGCGAGGAGATTGTGCATCTCGACGACTTCGATACCGCGGTCACGCATCTTCTGCACGAAATCGAAATGATCGCGCTTGGCATTGTCGACCCATAGGACGTCGTCGAACAGCAAGGTGTCGCAGTTCGTCGGCGTCAGACGTTGATGAGCCCGCCCCGGCGAACAGACCAGCACCTTGCGCAGCTGGCCGACTTCCGAATGAACACCGAAGGAAATCCCTGCATCCGATGTCTGCTTTGTCATGGGGCCTATCTCCGGAACCGCTCCGTTCAGATCGTGATGTAGCCGGTGGCCAGGCCATGAATGCCGATGACCGCGCCGATCGCAACGACAATGAAGATGATCCACTCGACGAAGGTGAAGACTCTCGCCTTTTGCTCGAGGCGTGCCCATAAATACAGTGCCGTGCCGGGCGCGTAGAGGATGGCCGACAGCAGCAGATATTTCATTCCGGCCGCATAGATCAGGAAGAGCGTGTAGATCAGCGCAATTCCGGTAAAGACCAGCCCGCTTCGACGCTCGTCCGGACGCTTCTCATAGGTCTCGCCCCGCTTGACCAGCAGGAGCCCGTAGGCCGCGACCAGGAAAAACGGGATCAAATTCATGACGCTCGTCAGATTGAGCATCAGCGAGAAGGCGTCCCGCGACCAGTAGGTGCTGATGACGAAGAGCTGGACGACGATGTTGGTCAGCCACAGCGCCGCCGCCGGGACCTTGTTCTCGTTCTCGGTGCCGAACAGGGCCGGCATATCCCTGGTGCGGCCCGCGGCCGAAAGAACTTCGGTGCAGATCAAGCTCCAGGCGAGATAAGCCCCGAGCACCGAAACCAGAAGTCCGATGCTGACGAAGACCGCGCCCCAATGTCCCACCACGGCCTCCAGCACCGCTGCCATGGACGGCTGACGCATGTCGGCGATGTCGGGACGCGGCAGCACGGCGTAGGGCAGCATGGTGACGAGCACCATCAGGCTGGTCACCATCACAAAGCCGATGATCGTCGCCGCGCCGACATGGGATCGCTCCTTGGCATAGCGGGAATAGACGCTGGCGCCCTCGATCCCGAGGAACACGAACACCGTGACCAGCATGGTCGCGCGGATCTGCTCGAAGAGGCCCTTGTCCGGCATGCCCTCGCCGCCCCAGAAATTGTCGCGGAACTGGTCGGCCTTGAAGGCGAAGATCAGGATGACGATAAAGACCAGGATCGGCACGATCTTGGCAATGGTCACGATGGTGTTGATCGCGGCGGCCTGTTGCACGCCACGCAGGATCATGAAGTGGAAAAGCCAGATCCCGATCGAGGCAACGATGATCGCGATGACGGTATTGCCGTCACCAAACACAGGAAAGAACGCGCCCAAGGTCGACTTGATCAGGACCCAATACGACACGTTGCCAATGCAGCTTCCCATCCAATATCCAAGCGCCGACAAGAAGCCGGGATAATCGCCGAAACCTGCTTTCGCATAGGCGTAGACACCAGCATCGAGTTCAGGCTTTCGCTCCGCCAACGACTGAAACACGCGCGCCAGCGTGTACATGCCACCGCCGGCGATGCACCAGGCTAAGATGGCGCCGAATGGACCGGTTGCGATGCCGAATGTGCGCGGCAGTGAGAAGATGCCGGAACCGACCATGGAGCCGACCACCATGGCCGTCAGAGCAAACAGCGAGAGCTTCTGGATCGACGGCGTCGCGCTCATGTGAAGGCCTCGAACCGCGAGTGATGGTTGGCGTTGCGGCCGCTTCGCTCGCTGCGACCCGGACGATGCGCCGTGGGGCACGCATGGCCAATCAGGTGATTACCTAGTCGAGGTCCGGGATTACCCTCACCGCCCACGCGCTCTCAGGCCGCGGACGAAGAGCCGGACGCTTCGGCCTGCTCCTTTCCGCCGAACCAGGCGACATACAGTGTCGGCAGGAAGACCAGGGTCAGACCGGTCGCAACCAGCAGGCCGCCCATGATCGCAAAGGCCATTGGCCCCCAGAACACCGTCGGAGCAATCGGGATCATGCCGAGAACGGTGGAGATGGCCGTCAGCATGATTGGACGAAAGCGGGAACTGCTGGCGTCCACCGCGGCCAGCCAGGGCCCCTTCCCCAGTGAACGCTCCGCCTCGATCTGACCGATCAGGATGACCGCGTTCTTGCTGATCATGCCGAGCAGCGCAAGCACACCGAGAATGGCGACGAAGCCCAACGGCCGCCCCGACAACAGCAGCGCTGCGACGACGCCGATCAGACCGAGCGGCGCAACACTGACGACCATCAACAATCGCGGAAAGCTCTGCAACTGGGCCATCAGGACCGTGAACATGACTAACAGCATCACAGGCACCACCGCCATGACGGACGCCTGCGAATTCCGGCTTTCCTCCACCGTGCCACCGACCACGACGCGGTATGAAGCCGGCAGCGCCGCCTTCAGCTTTGCCATGGCCGCGGCCTGCCTGTTGACGACCGTCTCCGGCAGCACGCGGTCGGCAATGGCGGCCCGAACCGTGAGCGTGGGCACGCGATCTCGTCGCCAGATCAGAGGAAACTCCTGATCGTACTCGAACGATGCAAACTGGCTCAGTGGAACGGTTCGCCCGCCCACGATCGGCATCTGCAACGTGCGCAAGCTCGCCAGCGAGACGCGCTGTTCGTCGGTTGCGCGGACCACCACATCGACCAGGTAGATATCGTCCCGCACCTGCGTGACCGGCGTGCCGGATATCACGGTGTTCAGAACGGTGGAAATCGTCTGCGAACTGAGGCCGAGAAGGCGGGCCTCGTCCTGGTTGACGCGAATCCGCACCTGGCGATCGGGCTCCATCCAGTCGAAATTCACGCTCTTGGCGGCCGGATCGGCCCCGACGATCCGTGCGACCTCGAGCGCGATGTCGCGCACCCGCTCGACGTCCGGACCGCTGACGCGATACTGCAGTGGCCATCCGACCGGGGGACCGAGGCCGAGCGGAGACACCGACGAGATCGCGTTCGGAAACTCGTCGGCGAGGAATCGTTCCAGCTTGCCGTGGAGCCGCTCACGCGCCCCCATGTCTCTGGCGACGACGACCGCCTGCGTGAAGAAGTCGTTCGGCAATTCGACGCTGAGCGGCAGATAGAACCGGATCGCACCGCGCCCGACATTGGTGCTCCAATGCGCGACATCGGGATCGCCCGTGAGCATCTTGTCCAGACGCTTTGCCGCGGTTTCGCTGGCAAAAATCGATGCATTCTGCGGCAGGCTGAGATCGACCAGCAGTTCCGGCCGATCGGAGGACGGAAAGAACTGTTGCGGGACGAGCGGCAGCGCGAGCACGGAGGCGGCGAACAGCGCGGCCGTCCCACCGAGGGTCAACCACTTGGCGCGGATCGCCGATATCAGGAATCGTCGATACAGCCGGAACACCCGTCCGGGAGTCGTAGCGCCCTTCTGCGTTGGCGGGACAAGGATGGCAACGCCGAGCAGTGGCGCGAAGATCACCGCGACGAACCAGGACGCCAGCAGCGCGATCGCGACCACTGCGAACAGCGAGAACGTGTATTCGCTCGCGGCACTGGCGGCAAAGCCGACTGGAATGAAGCCCGCGATTGTCACGAGCGTCCCCGCAAGCATGGCAAGCCCGTGGGTCCGGAACGCGTAGCTGGCGGCCTCGACCTTGCTGTCGCCCAACGCCAGGCGAATGAGCGTGGCATCCGTCGTCGTCATGGCGTCATCGACCAACAGGGCAAGCGCAATGATCAGGGCGCCGAGCGATATGCGCTGCATGTCGATGTGAAGGACCGCCATGACCGGAAACACGATCGCGAGCGTGAGCGGGATCGCCAGCGCGATGATCAGACCCGGACGAACACCGAGGCTGATGAAGCTCACGACCAGAATGATGGCGATCGCCTGCAACAACGAGGTCATGAACTCGCCGACCGCTTTGCCCACGACGACGGCCTGGTCGGCCACCAGGCTCGGCTCGATCCCGATCGGCAGATCAGCGGTGATCCGCGCCATCGCCGCCTTGACGTTCTTGCCGAGCGCAAGGATGTCGCCGCCGTCGCGCATGGCAATGGCAAGCCCGATCGCCGGACGGCCATTGATCCGGAACAGTAACTGAGGTGGATCGGCGTAGCCCCGCCGCACCATCGCAAGGTCGCTCAGGCGCAGCATGCGACCGCCAGCGGCGAAGTTGATATCGGCAATGTCCTGCTCGGACAGGAAGCTGCCCGACACCCGCAGCGATGTCCGCTCGGTGCCGGTCTGAATCGTTCCCGCCGGCATCACGATGTTCTGCGCGCGCAACGCCGCGATCAGGGCCGTGCGATCGACGCCGAGATTTGCAAGTTCCTGCTTGGAGAACTCGACGAAGATCACTTCCTCCTGTGCGCCGAGCAGCTCGATCTTCGCGACATCCGGCACAGCCAGGAGCTGCGAACGGATTGCCTCGACCCGGTCACGCAACTCGCGTTGCGCAAAGCCGTCGCTGGTGAAGCCGTAGACGATGCCAAAGGTGTCGCCGAAATCGTCGTCGAAGAACGGCCCGACGACACCGGCAGGCAGCGTATGGCGAATGTCGCCGATCGTCTTCCGCACGTGATACCAGGTATCGGAGACATCCCGCGCATTGGCGCTTCCCTTGAGGTTCACGAAGATGGTCGTGAGGCCTGGACGGGTGAAGCTGCGCAGGAAATCCAGATGCGGGGTCTCCTGCAATTGGCGCTCGAGGCGCTCGGTCAGCTGCTTCATCGTCTCGTCGGCCGTCGCCCCCGGCCAGACGGCATGAACGATCATGGTCCGGATCGTGAACGCCGGATCCTCGTTCCGGCCCAGCCGGAAATATGACAGGACGCCGGCGGCCACCGCTATCAGCATGAGGTAGACGACCAGCGAGCGTCGCCCCAGTGCCCATTCCGAAAGGTTGAATCCGCTCATCGCCCCGACCCGAGCACGCGCACCTTCTGGCCTGGATGAAGTGCCTGAACGCCTGCAGTCACGACGATCTCGCCGGCATCAAGCCCTTGCGCGACGATCACCTGCGCCTGGTCGAACCGCAGCACGTCGACGTTCCGCACTGAGACCGTATTGGCCGAGGGATCGAAGACCCAGACGGCCGGCTGTTGATTCATCCTGGTCAGCGCGGTTGCGGGAATGCCGATCATCGGGCCGGACCTCGCCTCGGCGCGCCCGACCACGGTCGCCCCGAGCCGCATCGCAGCCGGCGGATCGGTAAGGCCCACCTTGACCTCGAAGGTCCGCGTGACCGGGTTGGCCTGGGCGGCGACCTGCCGGACGCGCCCTTGCGCCGTCACTGCCGGATCGTCCGTGAGCGCGACCGTGACCTGCAGATTGGCAGGCGCCGCTCTCACCAGTTGGGCGGGCACATCGAAGACCGCATCGCGACCGTCCTGGCGAGCGATCTTCGCGATCGTCTGCCCGGCCTGGACGACCTCGCCGGCGGCGGGGCCGGTTTCGGTGACCTTGCCCGGCGCATCGGCGCGCAGCTCGGTAAAGCCGACCTGATCGTGGGCTGCGCTCAACTGGGCTTCGGCCATATCGAGCTGCGATTGGGCGGTCTGCTGCGCCAGCGTCGCGGCTTCGAAGTTGGCGCGGGTGGTCCAGCCCTGCGCCAGCAGCGTCTGCTGACGCTCGAAATGATTGCGGGCCTGAGTGAGCTGGCCTTGCGCCGCGGCAAGCGCCGCCTGCGCCTGGCGTAGCGCGTTCGCTTCGTTCTGCGATTCCAGTTGCGCCAGAAGCTGGCCGGCCTGGACGCGATCACCAAGCCGGGTGTTGTTCGAAAGCAGCCGCCCGCCGGTTCGAAATGCGATGCTTACCTCGTCCTCCGCCTCGATACGCCCCGTAAACGTGAACGGCGTCAACTGCTCGCGCTTCTCGACCGTGGTCGTGCGAACCGGACGTGGCGCCGGGGACGTATCCTCCACCGGGTCCCTTTCACAGGCGGCAACCAGCAGCGTGGTGACCGCTGCGACAAGCGCGATGTTCAGCGGCCGCATCGGCATGACTTGATCATCGGTCAACTGCTCCGCTGACGATCTTGTCGATAGATCATCTCCCTTCCATCGGTAAATCTACTGAGCATCACAGATGCGATCGTGGTCCGGAGAACCTTCCAGCAGCGGTCAGAAGATTCCCAGGGCAACGTCAGGCAATCACCCGATACCGGGGACGCCGCAAGCGGTGCATTAAGGCTGCACCTGCTCCCGCCGCGGCGCTCTCGCCAAAGCAGCAGGTGGCAAGGGAACCGGCCGCTCAGGCTCCGAATGATTCACACGACCTTAGGAGGATCGACATGAGAAAGCTGGCTTTGCTGTCCGCCGCCATCTTCATTGCGCTCAGCGCGATGGGCCCATCGACGCCCGTACAAGCGCAGGATCTGGCATGGTGCTCGAAGATCAAGGGAATGCTCAACTGCATGTATGAGACCCGTTCCCAATGCCGCGCATCGGTGAGCGGACGGCAGGGCACCTGCGTGCAGAATCGCCGCCGCTGACGGCAGCGCCCAGTCCGATATCGGCCGGGCGGCGTAAATGACGTGCTGCTGGTTGTCGTACGCCACCCGGATTCGGCCTGAATGCCGCAACTGTGCCTGCCCCATCGGGACATTCCTCCGCCAACGTCCGGGGTTTCCTCCAATCGCGGCGGGTCTCCTTGCACGGTAGCTTCGACTGCTCCGGTTCGCATTTGGATCAACGGGAGGTGTCAATGTCCGATCTTGTCGCGATCGTGTATCCGTCGGAAGCAAAGGCAGAAGAAGTGCGCCAGCAGCTATTCAAGCTGCAGAAGGAATATCTGATCACAATCAGCGACGCCGTGATCGCCGTGAAGACGGACGCGGGCGGCATCAAGCTCAATCAACTCGTCAATACCACTGCGATGGGCGCAATGACGGGAAGCTTCTGGGGCCTTCTCATCGGCGTCCTGTTCCTGAACCC
This sequence comes from Bradyrhizobium sp. CCBAU 65884, assembly GCF_028128835.1. Taxonomy (NCBI): domain Bacteria; kingdom Pseudomonadati; phylum Pseudomonadota; class Alphaproteobacteria; order Hyphomicrobiales; family Nitrobacteraceae; genus Bradyrhizobium; species Bradyrhizobium sp. CCBAU 65884. Next base: position 219,326 of record NZ_LBJU01000129.1, read on the forward strand.
AATCCTCGGAGTCGCGGTGGGCGCCGCGTCCGGCGCGCTCGGCGGCGCGCTCTCGGACTTCGGCATCGACGACGCCTTCATGAAGAGCTTGTCGACCAGCCTCCAGCCCGGCAACGCGGCCTTGTTCGTCTTGATCAAGCACATGACGGCGGACAAGGTGATCAACGAGATCAAGAGCGCCGGCGGCGTCGTGCTCAAGACGTCACTCGACGAGACGAAGGAAAAACTCCTCCGCGATGCGCTGACGAGTGCAGTAGAGCGGCCAGCGGCCTGAAGCCGCCGTTCCTCCCTGTCTCAGCGCCGGCCGCCCGCAAGCCGCAGCAGCATCATGAAGAGGTTGATGAAGTTCAGATAGAGCGACAGCGCCGCGATGACCGACTTGCGACCCGCAGCGGTATGGTCATCCGCGCTGTCGTACATCGCCTTGATACGCTGCGTGTCGTAGGCCGTAAGCCCGGCAAATACGCCGACGCCAACGATCGAGATCAGCCAGTCAAGTGCGCTCGAGGACAGAAAGATGTTGATCAGGCTTGCGATGATGACGCCGATCAACCCCATGAACAGGAACGTGCCCAGCCCGGAGAGATCGCGTCGCGTCGTATACCCGAAGGCGCTGAGCGCTCCGAAACTCGCGGCCGCAATGAAGAAGACCCGGGCAATCGACGAGTTCGTGTAGATGTGGAACAACGTCGAGAGCGATACGCCGACCAAGGCGGCGTAGAGGAAGAACAGCAGCCGCGCCGTCGACACGGACAGCGTATTGATGCGCGAGCCGATGAAGAAAACCAGCCCCAGCGGCGCCAGAATGAAGACCCACATCAATGGGCTCTGCAGCAGCTCCGGGCCGGTGAGCTGATAGGTCAGCCAGGCCACGACGGCGGTCAAGCCGACGCCCGCGGCCATGTGTGCGTAGATGCGCAGCATATATTCATGCAGGCCAGCGTCCACCGCAGACGCGCCGCCAGCCGACTCTGCCGCAGCCAGGTTCTGATCGAAATTTGACACATCCGCCTCCTCTGGACTTCGCCGGGGCGACGACGCTAATCCTCGGGCTTCCGGAACGGCATCGGACAATCACCCGAATGCCGCCCGTGGAAATTACCCTCTGTCGCAACAGCGGGCATCGCAGAGATGCCGCACATTACCGATGCGAGAGCTTGGAACGACGTCTAAGCCCTTTGGCGTATGCTCCTTACGGCTTTGTCACTTGGAAGCCGGGGCGGGTCGCGATCTAACCCATGCCATGCGCTTCTTCTTTCACATCGCCGACAGATACGGCCTCTTTCCCGACGGGATCGGACAGGACTGCCGAGATCAGGATGCAGCCATCCTGCACGCCAGACGCCTTGCCGCCGAGCTCGCCAAGGCCGGTGAATTCTGCCGCGGCAGCGTCGTGCTTGTGGCCAGCCCGCCGCAGACGGCATGCGGAGCCCCGGGCGGCGGCTGATTTTTCTGCCCTCACCACCTACAGAGAATCCCTGATGTGCGCATGCGGCAGACACTTCTAAGGTCGTCCGCAGGGGGCGGTCGGCAGATGCGACCATCGCCGCGTTGCGGATTGGGAGACCATTCTCCGTCATGGCGTCTTCGTCGAACGAGGCCAATCAAGAGCTTTCGCGCAACGCGTTGATCGCGCTTGTGATCGGATCGATGGTGGGATCCGGCATCTTCGCCCTGCCTGCGGCGTTCGGGCGTGCCACCGGCGCCTTCGGTGCGATCATCGCATGGATCATCGCAGGGACGGGCATGCTCATGCTGGCGCTCGTTTTCCAGTCGCTGTCGCAGCGCAAACCGGAGCTGGATGCCGGCATTTATGCCTACGCCAAGGCCGGATTCGGCGACTACATCGGATTCGCGTCGGCGGCCGGCTACTGGATCGGCTGCTGTCTTGCCGACGTCGCTTGTCTCATTCTGATCAAGGCCACACTCGGGCAGTTCTTTCCGATCTTTGGCGACGGCACGACGCCGACGGCCATTGCATCGGCGACACTGCTTTTGTGGAGTGTGCACTTTCTCGTGCTGCGGGGCATCAGGGGCGCGGCCAGGCTCAACACGATTGCAACCTTCGCAAAGATCGTTCCGATACTCCTGTTCATCGTCGTGGCCGCGTTCGTCCTCGATCGCGACCTGTTGGTGCAGAATTTCTGGGGAACTGAGCCGCCCAATCTCCAGCAGGTGCTGAGCCAGGTGCGCTCTACGATGCTGCTTACCGTATTCGTGTTCGTCGGCGTCGAGGGCGCGAGCGTCTATTCGCGCTACGCCAGGAATCGCGCCGACATCGGCATTGCGACGGTGGTGGGCTTCTTGAGCGTTCTCTGCCTGCTCGTCCTGGTGACGCTGCTGTCCTACGGCGTGTTGCCGCGGAGCGAGCTGGCGGATCTTTCGACGCCGTCGATGGCAGGCGTGATGGAATCAATGGTCGGGCGCTGGGGCAGCGTGTTCATCAGCCTGGCCCTGTTGATCTCGATCCTCGGCAACTATCTGTCCTGGTCGCTGCTCGCCGCGGAGATCCTGCATTCGGCGGCGATGCACCACACGATGCCGTCCTTTCTCGCGCGTGAGAATGCGAACAAGGTTCCTGTCGGTGCGCTCTGGCTGACCAACTGTGTGATCCAGGCGTTTCTGCTCGTCAGCTGGTTCGCCGAATATGCCTTCACGCTCGCACTGAAGATGACGAGCGCGATGACGCTGATTCCCTACGTTCTCGTCGCGGCCTATGGCCTCAAGCTCGCATCGACCGGCGAGACCTATTACGCCGGCGAGCGCGCCCGCACGACCGATTGGATCCGCGCCGCCGTCGCGACGCTCTACGCCGCCGCGATGATCTACGCCGGCGGACCAAAGTTTCTCCTGCTGTCCTCGATCCTCTACGCGCCCGGAACCTTGCTGTTCCTGATGGCCAAACGCGAGCGCAAGGAAAGCACATTCACGAGAACCGAAGCCATCCTGTTTGCGGCGGTCGCAATCGCGGCGGGCGGTGGAGTCTATGGGCTCGCCGTCGGTGCCATTTCGATCTGACCCAGCGTCTTTGATTGTAGGGAGGCGAACATGAACATGACGATCACGCGTTGCAGCTTGCTCCTTGCCGGGTTGCTGGCCGTCGCGGCGCCGCCCACCGTCACGCTCGCGCAATCGAAAGACGACAGCGCGGCGATGGCAAAGCAGATCGGGACCGCCACATCCAAAAAGGAGGCGCCCCCGAACACAAACACCAATCCAACAAAGCACCGGTACTGGCGTCATCGCGGCGGCAGACACCCGCATTATGGCAGCCGCCGCCTTCGCACCTGAGACATCCTAGTGGCCCCTTCAATGGATCAACCTGACAGCGATTCCGGCATGCGCTCCGAAGAATACCGAGAGCTCCCTCGGCATGAGAACGCTGCCGACGAGGCCGGACAGCCAAGCCTGCTAGCCGTCGGTCTCACCCTCCTCGCCGCCGGCGTCGCTTTATTCCTGATCTGGCAAATGGTCTCCAGCCTTCTGATTGTCTTTGCCGGGGTGCTGTTCGCCGCCTTTCTGGACGCATTGGCGCGAGCTTTGGCGCCGGTCCTTCCACTCAAACGAGCCTGGCGGTTGACGCTCGTTGTCTTGCTTCTGTCCGCGCTCTCTTGTTTCGGCCTCGCCTGGGGCGCGCGCAAGTTGCCGGAACAGACACGCCTGCTTCTGAAAGTGATGGATGCGCAGGTTGATCTGCTCCAGGAACACCTGCTGTCGTATGGCGTGGACCTGCTCGGCCCGGAATGGGGCCGCGACTTTGCACAATGGCTGTTCGCCGATCAGGGCCGGTTCTTCAGCCACGCTCAGTTTCTGCTCGGCGGAGCGTCGAGCCTCTTGACCGCCGTGCTGGTGATCCTGTTCCTCGGCATTCTCTTCGCTTTCGATCCCACCGGCCACCGCGAAAGCGTGATCGCGCTGGTCAGGCATTCCCATCGCGCCCGTGCGCGCGCCGTGATGGACGAGATGGGCAACGTCATGCGGCTGTGGTTCGTCGGACAATTGATCCGCATCATGCTGATGACGTTGTGCGTGTGGCTCGCGCTCTATCTCATCGGGCTGCCCGGTCCCTTCGTGCTCGGACTTCAAGCCGGTCTGTCGAACTTCATTCCCTATCTCGGGCCGATTGTTGCCGCGATCCCGATCGCGCTCGTCGCGATGCCGCTCGGCGCATCGCTCCTGATCTGGGCGGTCGCCGTGTACACCATCATCCAGTCGATCGAGGGCTACGTGATCGGCCCACTGATCCAGCGCCAGGCGGTCGAGACCCCTCCGGCGTGGACACTGGTTGCGATCGTCCTTCTCGGCGCTCAGTTCGGCGTCATGGGCGTAGCGGTCGCGATGCCGCTGGTTGCGATCGGTCGGGTTGCGATCGTCAGGTTTTATGTCGAGGACTATCTGGGTGGCGGACCCAAGCCACGATCGATTGCGAGTGAGCAGCCATGAGCGAGTTCGAAGCGCATTCGAATGATGCCCCGGCGCGTTCGACAACGGCCCGTTTCCTGTGGCAGCAACTTCCCTATGTCGTCGCGCTGCTGCTCGCCATCGTCGGCGTTGCCTACACCAACGTCTCGCACCAGCCGTTGACCGGCTATTGGGAGTTCCTGGCGCTCGCCATCGGCGTGGTCTGCGTTGTCACCAAGTGGCCGGAGATAGAGGGCAAGGAGGGCCAGATCCGGCTGATCTGGACGCAGGCCCTGCACTGGATCGCGGTCCTGATCACGATGAACATCATGCTGGTCTCCGGCGTGCAGCAATTGCTTCCGACCCCTGCAACGGGACTCGTCCTGCTGACGTTGCTCGCGCTCGGCACGTTCCTTGCGGGCCTGAGCCTGCTGTCGTTGCAGATCGCCTTCCTTGGCCTTGCGATGGGCGCCGCCGTTCCGGCGATATCCTGGCTGAAGCAATCCATCTTCTTCTTCCTGCTCGGGGCGGTGCTGCTGATTGGCCTCGCCATCTCGTTCTGGTGGCGCCAGGACGGCAGCCCCTCGCAGAGCGCCGCCAGGGACATCACGAGCCAACGGGAGGATTGAATGCAAGCGTTGAGATATCTTGCCGCCATCGGCGCATCCGTCGTTCTTTGCGCCGTCACCTCGCCCGCGCAAGCCGAGAGATTCAGGGTCGGCAGGCTCCTGTGCTCCTCGGAGCCACGCGTCGGACTGGTGCTTGGATCGACGCAGGCGCTGCGTTGCGTGTTCAACGCGCTGCGCCCGCCCCGGCAGTACGTCTACGAGGGACGGATACGGCGCGTCGGCGTTGATATCGGTGTGACCAGCGCCGGCGCGCTATCCTGGGCCGTCTTCGCCAGGAACTCGCGGATAGGCCCCGGCACGTTGCGCGGCAGTTATGTCGGCGCGAGCGGCAATTTTGCATTCGGTCCCGGCCTCGGCGCCAACGTCCTGGTCGGCGGCTCGCGGAGGAGCGTGATGCTGCAGCCGATCTCGGTCGAACGCTCGATCGGGCTCAATCTCGCGGCTGGCGTGACTCATCTGACATTGGGACCGCGAGGCGGTCTCTGATCCCGCCGTCTCGGTCCCGCGGTTCGGTCTGCTCTTGATGCCGGTCCGCGCAGGGAGAGGATGAGAACATTCCCGCCCCGCCGCTCAGGGTTTCGTCCGATGTCGGCGTCGGGTGTTCGACGTTAGGATCCGATGCATGCTCGATCGGGCCGTAACCGCCCAGGAGGATCGCATGACAGTGTATGACAGTCGCGGGAGTCTCGATGCCGTGGTTGCTCCGCCGCTGTGGGTTTGTGCACTCCTCGGCGTCGTCCTGATGGCCGCCGGCCTGCTCGCGCTCGGCGACCTTGCCTTCGCCACCGTCGTCAGTGTCAAGCTCATCGGGCTCATCGCGATCGCCGCCGGCGCATTCGAGATTGCCCACGCCTTCTGGACCAAGGGATGGGGCGGGTTCCTTTGGCAAGTCGTGCTCGGCGCGCTCTACCTCGCCTTCGGTGTCGTGCTGCTCACCCAGCCGGTCTCGGGCGCGCTGATCCTGACTTATTTCCTCGGCGCGGTGCTGTTCGCTTCGGGTGTCATTCGATGCGTGCTGAGCTTTGCCTATTGGCGGCAGAACGGATGGATGATGCTGATCTCGGGCGTCTTCGCGGTGATCGCCGGCGTGCTGGTCCTGTTCGGCTTCCCCACCATCAGCGCTTGGGCTCTCGGCTTCTTGTTGGGCGTCGACCTGATTGCCCATGGCCTGGCATGGCTGCTCTATGCGCTGCAATCGGTGCGAACGACCGGATAACAGAGGAGAGAACAACCATGGATGCTCCCAGCCGCCGCGTCTTCCTCAGCCTTGCGATGAACGCTATTGCCGCCGCCGCGATCGGAGCGTCCGGCGCGCACCTCATCGGTGTTGCGGACGCAATGCCGGTGGATCCCGATCTCTCTCGGGCCGGCCGGGCACCGGAGGATCGCGCCATCCCGGTGCAATGGGGACCTCCGCCGCGACCCGGCTGGGGCCCGTCTCGTCCTGGCTGGGGCCCGCGACCGCGCCGACGCCGCCGCTGGGTTTGTTGGTGGCATCGTGGGCGCCGTCATTGCGGATGGCGCTGGTAGTCCGAAGGGGATGAGGAAATGGTACGCAACAAGAACCAATGGCTCCTCGTCGCCGTGCTGGCAGTGCTTTTCCTCGGCGCGAGCTGGTTCTGCGTGTCAGTCTGGAGGGCGACGCCCTCGATGCCGCCATACGGGAACATCGTGCTGGCGGCGGCTGCGATCCTCGTTCTGGTGCTCGGCTGCGGCCTGATCGCGCTGATGTTCTATAGCCATCGCAAGGGCTACGACGAGCCGGCGCGCAGTAACCGAACCGCGCGGGACTAGCTCAGCTGGTCGAATCGCGGAGGCTTGACGCCGGCAGTTCCGAGCCTTGTGCAGGGAGCGGACGATGAACCTTGCTGACGTCCGGCTCGGACTGCTGGCGGCGAGCCTCGTGACATTGTTGGCCGGCGAACCCGCGCGGCCGCAGCCAGCTCCACCCGCACCTGCCGTCGGCGTCGTCGAAGCGGCGCAGCGGCCGATCACCGAGAGCAGTGAGTTTCTCGGCCGGATCGAGGCCATCAACCAGGTTAATATTGCCGCTCGCGTCACAGCTTTTCTGGAGCAGCGGCTGTTCACCGAGGGCGCGGAAATCAGGAAAGGCGAGCAGCTTTACCGGCTCGAACGCGGCCCGTTCGAGGCGGATGTCGCCGCCAAGCAGGCGCAGGTAGCACAGCTCGAAGCGACGCTCGAGAACGCCAAATTGACCACCGAGCGCGCCCGCACCCTGCTTGGCGGACCGGCCGGGCAGCAATCGACCTACGATGCCGCCCTCGCGAGCCAGCGCAGCCTCGAGGCGCAGGTCAAAGCTGCACAGGCGCAGGTCCAGGCCTCGCAGATCAACCTCGACTACACCATCATCAGCGCGCCGATCGACGGCAAGATCGGACGCACGGCCGTGACGGAAGGCAACATCGTCAGTCCGAATTCGGGCGTGCTGACCACGATCGTCAGCCAGGATCCAATGTACGTCACGTTCCCGGTGCCGCTGCGCCAGGGGCTCGAGTTGCGCGAACGCTAGGCCCCCAAGGCGGCCTCGAAGCGGTGACGATCCGATTGCGGCTGCCCGACGGGCGCATGTATGGGCAATCCGGCAAGCTGAATTTCGTCGACAACACCATCGCGCAGAACACCGACACGATCACGGTGCGCGGAGAGATCGCCAACCCGATCCTGCGCGCTCCCTCGGCGGCGGGCGTTACCGTCCACGAGCTCACCAACGGCGAATTCGTCACCGTCGTCCTCGAAGGAGTCCAGCCTATCGAGGTGCTGGCGATCCCGCGCTCAGCAGTGCTGTCCGACCAGCGCGGCGACTACGTTCTCGTCGTCGGCGCAAACGACAAGGCGGAGCAGCGGCGCATTCAGCTCGGGCAATCGACTCCCACGATCGCTGCCGTCATCAGCGGATTGACGGCCGGTGACAAGGTGATCGCGGAAGGTTTGCAGCGTGTTCGCGCCGGACAAACCATCTCTCCAGAGCCGGCAAGTCCACTGATCTTGTCGAGCATGAAGGATTCAACCAGCGAGGCGGCTCCGCAAGGGGCGCGCGCTCCCCTGCCCCGAACCCCCAAGGGCGGCAGCCAATGATATCGAGCGTCTTCGTCGACCGGCCGCGTCTTTCGATGGTGATCGCCTTTGTCATCACCATCGCCGGCGCACTGGCGCTCACGCAGATCCCGGTGGCGCAGTTTCCCGATATCGTGCCGCCGCAAGTCACCGTAGCCGCGAACTTTCCCGGCGCCTCCGCCGAGGTCGTGGAGAGCAGCGTCGCACAGCCGTTGGAGGCGCAGGTGGTCGGCGTCGACCGCGCGCTCTATATGAAGTCGACCAGCGGCAACGACGGCAGCTACACGCTGACGGTTTCGTTCGCGCTCGGCACCAATCCCGACATCAACACGGTCAACGTCAATAATCGCGTCCAGAGCGCATTGTCGCAATTGCCCACGGAAGTGCAACAGCAGGGCGTGACCGTCCAGAAGCGATCCTCTTCGATCCTGCAGTTCCTGGTGCTCTACAGTGCAGATGGTCGGCAGGACCCGCTCTTCATCACCAATTACGCCATCATCAACGTGCTGGACGCGATTGCGAGCACGCCGGGCGTCGGCCAGGCCAATCTGTTCGCCAAGATGAATTATTCGATGCGGATCTGGTTCGATACGCAGCGCCTCACCAGCCTCAACCTGACCCCCTCGGACGTGGTCGCCGCCATTCGCGCACAGAGCGTCCAGGCTCCCGTCGGCCGCATTGGCGCGCGGCCGATCAGCGACGATCAGCAGTTCCAGTTCAACGTGCAGACGATGGGCCGCCTCGCCACCGCCGATCAATTCGCCAACATCGTGCTGCGCGCCGATCGGGACGGATCCTCGCTGCTGGTCAGGGACGTCGCCCGCGTCGAGCTGGGCGCGCAAAATCTCGACAGCGAAGCCCGGATCGACGGGCGAGCTGCCGTTCCGATTGCGATCTACCTCGCCCCCGGCGCCAACGCGGTGACCACCGCGCGCGCGGTCGCGGACACGATGCAGCGGCTGTCCGGCCGGTTTCCGGCAGGGCTCGGTTATCTCGTGCAATACGACTCCACGACCTTCGTCCGGGACACGATCACGGAGGTGCTGTGGACTTTGGGCGAGGCCTTCGTCCTGGTTGTGATCGTGGTCTATCTGTTTCTCGGAAACATGCGGGCCACCGCGATTCCGGCCGTCGCAGTCCCGGTAAGCCTCGTAGGCACCTTCGCCGTTCTGCTCGCGCTCGGCTATTCCGCCAACACCGTATCCCTGCTCGCAATGGTGCTCGCGATCGGCATCGTGGTCGACGACGCCATTGTCGTGGTCGAGAATGTCGAGCGTGTCATGGCGGAGGAGCCTGATCTGTCTTCGGCCGCGGCCAGCAAGAAAGCCATGAGCCAGATCACCGCGCCGATCGTCGCGATCACGCTGGTGCTGCTCTCGGTGTTCGTGCCGATCGCTTTCATTCCCGGCATCTCGGGCACGCTGTTCCGCCAATTCGCGGTGACGATCAGCGTCGCCATGATGATCTCGGCATTGAATGCCCTGACGCTGTCGCCGGCCCTCTGCGCGCTGTTGCTGCGTCACACAGGACGGCGTCGCGGCATCATCGGCCGCATCCTCACCGGCATCGACTGGGTGCGGGATCGTTACAGCGGCGCGGTCCGCCGGCTCGTGCGCATGGCAGCCTTGTCGCTTCTCCTGGTGGCCGCCTTTGCCGCAGCAATCTTCGGCCTGTCGCTGGTGACCCCGACGGGCTTCCTGCCCGAGGAGGACCAGGGCGCCTTCTTCACCTCGGTTCAGCTGCCGGACGGCGCATCGGTAGCTCGGACCAGCGAGATCACCCGGCAGATCGAGGACATCTTGAAACAGATGCCGGCCGTCGATCACGTCCTCGCGGTGATCGGCTTTTCGCTACTCGACGGAGCTTCCGAGCCGAACAGTGCGCTGGTGGTGGCGCGACTGAAGCCGTTCGCCGACCGCAAGACGGCAACGGATTCCGCACAGGCGCTGATCGCCAAGACCTTCGCCGCCGGCGCGCAGATCCGGCAAGCCAACGTGCTGCCGTTCAACCTGCCGCCGATCATCGGGCTCTCCACCGGCGGTGGCTTCGAATATCAATTGCAGGCCCTGGAAGGTCAGGCTCCGGCCGCGATCTCCAGCGTCACGAACGCGTTGATCGGCGCGGCCAATGCCGATCCTCGGCTCGCGCGCGTGTTCTCGACATTCACGGCGACCAATCCATCGCTCTATCTCGATATTGACCGCCGCAAGGCCCAGGCGCTGGGCGTCACGGTCAACGACATCTTCACTGCGCTCCAGGCCACGCTTGGCGGCATCTACGTCAACAACTTCAACCTGTTCGGTCGCACCTGGCAGGTCAATCTGCAGGGTGAAGCACTCGATCGCGGCGATACGTCCGATGTCTGGCGCATCCATGTGCGTAACAGCTCGGGCGAGATGGTGCCGCTGCGATCCCTCGCCGGCCTCAAGATCGTGACCGGGCCGCAGGTCATCACCCGCTACAACAACTATCGTTCGGTGACCGTCAACGGCAGCCCGGCATCGGGCATCTCCTCCGGGGCCGCGATCGCCGCCATGACGCAGATCTCGGAGGATGTTCTGCCGTCGGGTTACGGTTTCGCGTGGACCGGCACCGCCTACCAGGAACAGCAGGCGGCCGGCCAGACCGGCATCGTGCTCATGCTCGCCGTCCTCTTCGCCTATCTGTTCCTGGTCGCGCTCTATGAAAGCACCGTGATCCCGATCCCCGTGCTGCTCTCGGTCGTCGTCGGCGTGCTCGGATCCTATCTCGGCATCAAGATCGCTGGCCTCAATCTCGACCTCTACGGCCAGATCGGCCTCGTCGTCCTGATCGCGCTTGCCGCCAAGAACGGCATCCTGATCGTCGAGTTCGCCAAGGAGCAACGCGAGGCCGGTGTGCCGCTCGACGAGGCCGCGATCCAGGGCGCACATATGCGCTTTCGCGCCGTCATGATGACCTCGGCGGCCTTCATCCTGGGCCTCTTGCCGCTCGTGATCGCGACCGGCGCAGCCGCCCTCAGCCGGCGCGCCGTCGGCACGGCCGTCTTCGCCGGCATGCTGGCCGCAAGCTCGATCGGAATATTCATGGTGCCGATGCTCTACGTGGTTTTCCAGCGCCTGCGTGAGCGTGCGAAGGCAGCCTTCAAGTCAAGCCGTCAGCCGAGTTCGCCCGACCGCAATGCAGTCTAGGCAGGCTTCGGAGGTGTCCCTTGCATCCGGCAATCCTCGTCTCACCGGCTACCGTCCTCGTGGTCGGCATCCGCGGGGGTGAACCTTGGCATCTAATTGGTGCCCTATCTCTTGAAGCTACCCTTGGAGCGGCTCACGCCGGGGGCCTGGAGCCTTTTCCGTTCCGATTGATCGAATCCTCGGGTACCCTGTTCTAGCCGCGTCGGCGGAACTGCGTTGATAGATGGCGGCATGGAGAGCGGAGATGGGCCGGCTCGATAAGCAGATGGATCCCTTCCACCCTGCAGCTCATCTGGCTACGGGGGATCGCGTCCCCGAGAATCTAACGTCGTCAGTTGATCCGGACCGAGAGGAAGCCACCTCGTCGCCCGCGCATTTTGGGTCGGGCCAGGCGGCGACCGGCGGAACGAGCTCTACCGATTGGATCGATCGAGGACGTCGCATCTGGCGGAGCCATCTCCAGCGCGATCAACTCCCCCGGACGACCGGAGGGTCGATGGGAAACTTTGAGCGGTGGTTGATCGCACTGCTGAGCGTCGGCCTCGTCGTGAGCTGCGTTTGCGCGATCATTGTCTTCATGCAGGTCAACGCGCGCAAATTGGAGATCGCAGCACTGCAACGTGACATCATCGCGCTCAAGCTACGCGTAGCCAGGCTCGATCAGATCGCAAGCACCAATGAGATACGCGAAAAGGCAAGCAGTGGAACAACCAAGCCGCCGTCGGAGACCCAGCCTGACCAGGCTCCGCTCATCCTGTCACGTGAAGAGATTCAGCTTATCCGAGACTATATCAAGCCTGCACCAGTTGCAGGCCCCGCGACTGAGACGATAAAAGTCGGCGATCCCGTCGCGGGAGAGACCGTTCCCTTTCCCTCTCCGATGACGGAGAAGGTGCGGAAACTGCTCGGCGCGCGATTTACCGTTCGCAATGGCCTTGTTGTCATCATCCGCAGCGGCAGCCGTCACGCTGATGCTGTGATTGGGCCAAATTGACGAGAACTGGCCGCGATCGCGGTAGCCGGTCGAGCACTTATGGCTGGTTGTTGGGTGGTCTTTCAATGAACCGCCGGCTGCCATTGAGAAGCTCGAGGTTATTGGCGATGACCGGATTACCCGGATCGAGCGAATAAGCCTTCTCGAACTTCCGTCGCGCCGCATTCAGATTGCCGCGCAGCATGTACGAATATCCCTGGTCATTCAGGATCTGAACGGTTTCGCCTCCCAGCCGGATCGCTTGGGCATAGGCCTGATCGGCCAGGTCGAAACGACGCAGCTTGTCGTAGCTCGCTGCGAGACCAATCCAGGCCGTGACGTCCTTGGGTGATTTCTCGACGGCGTCCTTGAAATAGCGCTGCGAGAGTCCGTAACTGCCGCGATTGTAATGCTCCAGGCCCAGCCGCACAGGCTCGTCCGACGGGTAGTACTTGACGTCGGTCGGCTCCTGCACCGGGTCCCCACCCGGTGGCTCGACCGGAGCCACGATGGCAGCCTCCCTCGTGGTATAGTCACATGCCGCAAGGCCTGGCGCCAGCCAGCAACAGGTCAACAGTAGAATGGCACGTCGCATAATCTTGTCCCCCGCCCGGCCCAGCGGACGCACTGCACCGCACTCAAATGTCCCGTCCCTCAACTCAATTACCAGAAGCCGCTACCTGCCCCCTGCCCCGCCGACCGGCACCGATACTCCCGCCGATGCTCCCGCACCCAATCCAGTTACGTTGACATTCTGCGTGACCGGAGGCCGCTGGCCGATGAGTTTCGTCGGATCGCCCATGTCGGGAAGCTGATCCACCGGCTGTTGCTGGTTGCCGTAACGCGTCACGGCCGAGCCCACACGTCGAGCATCGTATGCGATCCGGCGATCACCGACGTATCGCGGCCATGGATGAATTGTATGAGTCACGGCGTTGACCTGCTTGGCATCGCCGGCGGTCATCGTGATGCTGTCGGAACGCTGAAAGTAGCGGTCCACCTCGTCATGACCGGCGACGCCGTAACATCCCCCGAGCAGTAAGGGCGCAAACAGAGCCAGATACCTGATCGTCATCTCGCGCGTCCTCTAGTTTAGAGTTTTGACGACCGTCTGATCGGCACTCGCGGCCGGGACGACGACGGGGGTCCGGACTTCAGGCGCGATGATGTGGCCATACGGTCCCTTCACCTCGCCTCCGGAATTGACGTAGTCATTGTACCGCTTGCGGACTTCCATCTGACCATTGAGGAAGAAATCGACGTCGTTGGCCGGCAGGCGGGAGTCGAGTGGCGATGCCAGTTGCTGACCGGGTGCCGCCGGCGCGACCAGGCGCGGCGTCACGATGATCACCAGATCGGTTTCTTCCTGCTGATACGATTTGCTGCTGAACAGGCTTCCAATCACCGGCACCGAGCCGATCCAGGGCAACTGCGAGACGTCCTGGCGATTGCGGGTCTGCAACAGGCCGGCGATGGCAAAGCTCTGGCCATCGCGCAACTCAACCGTGGTTCGCGCGTCGCGGCGGGTCAGCGCAGGAACGGTCGTCCCCTGGATCGTCACCGCGTTGGCGAAATCAAGTTCGCTGACCGACGGCTCGACCCGAAGATTGATCACACCGCGCGAGAGCACGGTGGGGACGAAGGCGAGCTCAACACCGAACTTCTTGTAGTCAATTGTGATGGTGGGAAAGCCGTTCTGCGTCTGGGTCGGGATCGGCACTGGAAATTCACCGCCGGCGAGAAAGCGGGCAGCATCGCCGGACAGCGTGGTCAGATTTGGTTCCGCCAGCCGGCGTGCCAATCCTTTGGTTTCCAGCGCCGAGATCAACAGGTCCACCGAGCCCCCGCTGCTGGTCCTGATAATGCTGGTCAACAAGCTTCCGAACGGCGCCGGCGCAATGCCTCCAGCAGTACCGGCCAGCGTCCCAAGAGTTCCGAGTATCGGAAGGCTGCCAGCAGGATTGGCGCCAACAGGAGTACTGCTGGGACTAAGGTTGCTAGTGCCGCCGGTGGTGGGTACCCTCGTGAGACTATTGATGCCACCGATGGGTGCCCGCCCGACGGCCGTCGTCGAACCAAGTCCGCTATTGCCCACATTGGTGCCGTTAGCATTAGCCGCATACAGATTGACGCCCAAGTTGCGTCCAGCCTCCCGGCTCACCTCTAGAAAGCGCACCTCGAGCATCACCTGTTGCGGCGCCGCGACGCTCATCGCGTTGACGACGACGCCCCCTTTCGCGACCGTGCTGGTGGCGATCGCCATGGCCCGCTCGGCGGTAACTGCGTCGGCGGCGACCCCGCTGAGCACCACCTGGCCCTCGGAAGCCGACACGCGGATACCCTGCCCGCCGGTGCTGGTCCGGATGTTCTGCTGCAGATTGCCGGTATCGATCACGACCTCGACGTCGAGGATCCCGATCTGCTTCATCGAGCTGTCGAACAGGATGACGTTGGTGGTGCCGGTCTGCTTGCCCTGCACGTAGATGAGATGATCGCTCAGCGACTTCACGTCGACGATGTCAGACGACCCCGCCACGATCGTCGCAAAGGCCGTGTCGACCTTGAAGGTACGTGACTTGTTGACGACGAGCTTGACCCGCTGGACGTCATTCATCTCGCTGACGATGACGCCGCCGGAGGAGCCGCGCCGGTCTGCAGCCGTCGCACGGTCCGTGACCCCAGAGGAGGCGAGCGCCGCGCCCAGACCCATCACGCCGAAGGCGAGAAGCCTCCCGACCCTGTTACCCGAAACGCGATCGCCACTCATCCGAGTCCCCCCACTGCGATCCACGGAGATCCCCGCAAATCTACGTGCTCGACGTCCTCAACATTTCCCCTCTGCGCACCACGTCGCAGAGTTTACAATCTGTCCCACTACAATTCGTTACTTCGTGTTTCCAAGATCATCCTCCTTCATGCAGGCAGCTTGCAAGACGAGATACTTACCGCACCGCCGCAAGCAGAAAGAAAACCCTTCGATGTTGCCAGCGCGCATCATTCTCACTGGTTGTGGGGAACTATCCCGCAGCACGACCGCTCTTGGCGCGCGCTCCCGTCGCGGCTTTGCTATCGAAGGACAGTCGGTGGCACGCTTGGCGATTCGCTTGTCCCAGTAATTCCGCACCCGCGCGCTTGGCCCGCCCGCCGCGGCCCCGCAGCGCTGTCGAGCGAAACATGTCAGGCGTGCTGCCATATTCGCCTTAGAAGGGAATCTGGTTGGAGGCGATCGGCGCATTGAGCGTTGTGCCCCATATGGGCATCAGCATCTTAAAGTTTGCCTGGGAAGCTGTAACACTCAAGCTGTTGCTGTTGGCACCCACGGTCAGCGTTGGCGTGAGACCTCCAAAAAACAGGAAGGGGGCCGCGTTCTGCTTGGCGGCGGTGGACAGGGGATCCCCGATGCAGCCGGCCGGCGACTGCGGCGGGCTTTGAAGCAAGGCAGGCGTATAGCAGCTGATCATGACCGCACGGGCGCCGGCACTCGCGAGCGTCCGCAAGGATTGCATCGTGATGGCATAGCGCCCGAGATCGAAGATGACGAACATCAACGTGAAAAGCGCCACGGACACCATGATAAATTCAAACGGCGCCATCCCGCGATTGTCGAGCTTTCTCATCATTGCACCAAAGCGACAACTTGGGTGTATACGATGGTGGCCGGCGCACAGCCTTCCGTGCTGAGGTAGCCGCCACCGCTCATGTCGATCGTTTTGGCGATCACTTGCGAACAGGTCGTATTCGCACTGGAAGTCGTACCGGCCCAGCTAACGTCGACCTTGGGAAAGTAGAGAGCCCCGCCCAGGCTAACCTGGCCGCCACCGTTTATGGTGACCTTGTTGCTGGTCTTGCTCGGGGCCTGATCATCAATCAGGACGCCATTTAGATCAGAGGAGAAGGTGTTAGTGGCAGGTGCGGAGAGATCAGCCGTACCCCCGTTGATGGTGAGCTGCGAGTCTCCGAGCAGGACGAGGGTTACGCCTGCGCCTTTCAGTTGTCCGCCGGTCATCTTTATATTTGCTTTGTAGAAGACATATGTTCCCGGGTCCAAAACGTACTTGTCGCCGTTCTGCACCGTGAAACTGCCGTAAGCTCCAGTCCCCGCGCTATTCGGCGCGCAATGCTTCCACCCGTCCGCCTGAAGGGTGCATGGCATATTTGTATTGCCCGTCCTGCTGTTGAACGATGCGGTGTCCAGTTTGCTGAGCGGATTGCTAGCGTACGTCATAAAATAGTTGTGCGGCACGCTAACATTACTGCAGCTGCCTGAGGGGGTGCAGCCACTTACACCATAAACGGCCCATCCCGAGCCGGTGAACGTTGGAGTGCTGGCAAGTTGAACACTGGTATCCGACATCAAGGCGCAGCCAGTTCCGTTGTTGCTGAGGTTACCAGCAAGCTTGAGTGCGCCTAAATCAGGTCCAAGCGCCAGGACGCAGGCCTTCGTCGGCTGCTGGACCACTGCAATGGCTTGGGCGGGGATGTTGACGGTGGTCAAACCCAGCACTGCCGCCAAGTACGCCGGCTGTTGCTGGCTGACCCTGGCGCGAACGGCATTGCCGGTGCCTGCAGGTGGCGTTGTGAACGTGGTCCCATTGTAATCGCCGATATCGATCTGCACGGCCCGCGAGATTCTGGTCGGTAGGCTTGTCGGACAGTTTCTGCCCGGATAGCCGGTAGCGTCGTTGGGACTTGAGTTGCAAAACCCGTTCTGTGCCGCGAATTCCTTGCCGCGATAATCCACGGACTGCGTGTCGCAGGCCGCACCCGCCATGATACATGAAAGCCGCAATGCGCCCGAATAGGCCGCTGAGTCGGCGGCGTTCTGCGCGTGCTGGCGGGTGACGTACCACGATCCGGCCTCGGCCCCGAGTGCGACGAATCCGATCAGCGGCACGAGAGCGATGACTGTTGCGAATGCGACGGAGCCTCGTTGGGAACGGAGTAGACTACGCATTTAAGCCCCCTACTGGAAGCGTTCTGAGTAAGGCAGCGTGTAGGTACAGGTGGTGGGACACAGCACCCCTCTCCAGACAATTGGAGCCAAGGTGATGGTTGTCGAGAATGTAATGTACTTGGGAGAAGCTAGATTGCCTGGCGAACAGGTGGCCCCTGCGTCTCCGCACAAAACCTGAAGGTTGCTGATCGCATGACCAGCGACTGTCGTCTGTAGCCCTGTCTTCCAGCTCACCGTGCCGTCAGGGGCGAGCGGATTGGCGTACTGCACATACTGCCCGAAGGAGCGCAATGCGCTCCACGCTGAGATAAACTGGAATCCCGCAGCAGCCAGGTCGGCGAGCGGCATGAGCAGGAACGCCACCAAAACTGGGTAGACGATCAATGTCTCAAACGCGACGGCGCCGCCTTGATCCCCGATGAACGACTTCTTGCGGCTCATGAGTTGACCTCGACCAATACTCACCCTTCCGGTCGTCGACCGGAACAGCACTCACCAAACGTAAGGGATCACTCTCCAGCGCGATGCTTCGTAAGCGGAATATTCAGGGCAGTTGCGCCGAAGCAGGTCCTCTTCGTAATAAATCCGGCAAACCTGGATGCCGATATGCAAGACGAGCAACACCGCTGTCAGCGGCGTCGGGCTTCTCAGTACCACGCCCAGCACCGCGATTTCTTCCGCGAGGTAGAGCGGGTGCTTGATCCACCGATACGGCCCCGTTTGCACCACGTTGCGCGCCTGTGGCACCAGACTGAACGACCTGCCAAGATGTCGGATGGTGACCAGCATCATGATCATGCCGATCAACACGCACGCGGTGGAGGCCAGGTTTGGCAACGCCTTGTCGGTTTCGCCGAAGAAAGCGATTGTCCACGGCATATAGGTGCCGACGAACGCCGCTATCCTTGGGAGACGGCCCTTCGCTTGCGCCTTCGCCGGGGGCCGCGTGACGATCAACAGCGCCAGGAGCACGTAGAAGACAGCGAGGCAAACACTCGACAGGAGCGACGGCCAGGGATCATGAGCCGATGATCCGATCTTGATGGCCACGCCAAGCGCCAGCAACATGAACCACATGCCGCCGAACAGTTGCATTGTTCGATCGTAAGAGGACGTTTTCGACAGGGCAATCGTGCTCATGGCTACTTACCGAAGCTGGCGAACGAACGCACGAGATGCAGAATGGGACTTCCTCCCAAAATGACGAACATGGCTGGAAGCAGGAACAACACCATCGGAATGGTCAGCTTGGCGCCCAACTTGTGTGCTCTTTCTTCAAGCTTGGTAATTCGTTCGCGCCGGAGGTCGACGGCGATGCTCCTCAGCGCCTGGCCCACCGGAGTTCCATATTGCAGGCTTTGGCCGACCATGATTCCGAATCGGCGAAGCCCATCCGATGTAGCTCCCAGTTTCTCGAATGCGTCGCTGCGGCTTGGCAGTATCCGGAGATCATCAAGAAGTCCGGTCATGACCCTGGCTATGGCGGGATTGGTCTCTTGCATTTCTTGCGCTACGCGTGCCAGCCCGCTTTCCAGTCCCATTCCCGATTCGCTGCACACAACCAGCAAATCGATCATGTCCGGCGTGCCCAGTCGAATGGCGGCATCAAACCGCCGCTTCAGCACCGCCAGTATCAATCGCGGCGCTAAAATCCCGATCGCCACGCCAATAAGTGTGAAGACCAGTACATCAAGCAGCGGCTTCCCGAGAAGCTGAGCGGCACCCCCGGCGATGATCGGGCATAGCGCCATGCTGACGGCTTTGACACCGATCCAGGTCGGCAAGGCTCGATGATGATTGAAACCCGACGATTGAAGGATGGTTCGTAGCTGATCCAGATTTTCCTCGGCATAGAAGCGACGGTAGCGCATGCCGAGTGACGAAAACCAACCGGTCACATCCTGGAAGGGCGCAGACCGGCCAGCAACGCCCATCACGGCGTTTGATACCCGGGCGTCCAATGTACGAATGTGTATTTCGCGGATGATCAACATGCAGGACGCAGTCGCAGCCACGACTGCAAGGGCCACCAGACTGAGACCAGAAGTCATAGTTCTGTTTCCCTTCTGACCATCCAGCTTATCACCAGGGCTCCGACAAGCACCGAAAGGACCGCGTAAGCCAGCAGCTTGTTTCCAACCGGATCGGTGAACAACAGATCAACCGTCTGCGGATTGGCTGCGTACAGGACCCCACCTGCAATCAAGGGCGAGACTGTCAGCGCCCGTGAGGAAAAGATCACCTCTCCTGCCAGCGCCTTGGCGCGGGCAGCCAGCGCAACACGTTGCCTGACAGTGTCTCCCAGGTTCTGCAAAGTCTCGGCCAGGCTGCCACCGGACTTCAACTGGACGGCAAGTGTCACCGCAAAGATCGCATACTCCGCCACCTGCGTTCGCCGATAGACAGCTTGGACAGCTTCCTCTGCAGGTCTTCCCAGATTCACTTCGCTGCATACGATGGCAAACTGCCCAGCGGTTGGCTGCGGCATATCCCGCGCGAGGGCACGAAATGCCTCGTGCACAGGCAGACCCGATCGCACTGTACTTGTCACCAGCTGGATCGCATCAGGCAGCTGTCGAAAAAGCTGAAGAGCGAAGCGACGTTGCTGCCATCCGAACAGGCCTCGTATCACAATGAGGGCCGCGATTGCCGCGACAATGGACGCGTAGCCGATGGAATATCCCAGCTGGCTGTTCGCATAAAGGATCGCTGCTGCTCCGAATGCACCGGCAAGCAGAACATAGGCGGGACGCAACGTGTAAGGTATATCGGGATTGTAGTTGGACAACCGATTGAGAAACCGATCCTGAGACCCGGCCTCCAAGCGGCGAATGGATGGCAGGTTAGCCGGATGCGACGTTGGCAAGGCAACCGCCAACCGACGATTGATGCGTCTTTCCCGAGCGTCGAGCCACAACGAAACGGCTGCTGCGCACATCGCGAGCGCCAGAACAGTGACGATCACGGACTCCAGCGTCATATTTGCCTCATGGCCTCGGCCCAAGCACCATCCAGTCCGAAATAGACAAGCCGGCTCTTGAACTTCGGGGTTGCAAGGTTGGACTTGTAGCTGCCCGATATCCGCCCGTTCACATCCTCCTCCTGATACTCGAAGGCTGCGATGTCATTGGTGGTGATCACCTCCCCTTCTAGGCCGATCACCTCGCTGATCTGAACGATGCGGCGCTGTCCGTCCCGCATGCGTTCGACCTGCACAATGAGATCCAGCGCAGCGACGATCTGACTTCGAATGGCGCGCGACGGTAGATTGACCTGTCCCATCTGCACCATGTTTTCGATGCGAGTCAGGGCATCCCGGGTACTATTCGCGTGTACCGTGGAGATCGAACCATCATGGCCGGTGTTCATCGCCTGCAGCATGTCGAATGCTTCGGAACTGCGCACCTCGCCGACGACGATCCGGTCGGGACGCATGCGCAGGGCATTCACCAGCAGATCGCGTTGTGTCACCTGCCCTGTGCCTTCGAGGCTGGGAGGCCGGGTCTCCAGGCTGATCACGTGGGGCTGCTGAAGCTGCAGCTCCGCCGCGTCCTCGATCGTGACGATACGTTCGGTGTGATCGATGAACTGACTCATCGCGTTCAGGAGCGTCGTCTTGCCGGATCCGGTGCCGCCGGAGACCAGAACATTGAGCCGCGAGCGGGCGGCGATCTCCAGCAATTGTCCGATGGCCGGGGTCATCGAGCCGTTTTCGATCAATCCGGCGATGTCCAAACGACGGCTTGGAAATTTGCGGATGGAAATGCACGGACTATGGATCGCCAGCGGCGGGAGGATGATGTTGACCCGGCTGCCATCCAGCAGGCGACAATCCACCATCGGACTGGATTCGTCGACGCGCCGACCGACCTGCGCGGCAATCTTCTGAGCGACGGAGGCGATGTGATCATTGTCGCGGAATCGCACCGCCACTCGTTCCAGCCTGCCGCTTCGCTCCACGTAGATATTACTTGGACCGTTCACCATGATATCGTTGATCGATTGGTCCAGCAGTAGCGGACGGAGCGGCCCGTAACCCGTCATGTCGTCGGCAATTTCGTCCGCGAGCTGCAACTGCTCGCGGCCCGACAGCTCGAGCCGTTCCTGGTTGGCAATGTGATGGATGATCTCTTCAATCTGCCGCCGGAGAACCTCCCGCGAGACGGTTGCGGCCACCGCGGGTTCGATCTGCTCAATCACCCGTTCACGCAGCGAAGGCGGAATGATGGGTTGGTGGATCGCTGGTTCGTCGCGCCTTGGCGCAGGTGAAGGCAAGTTCGGTGCGGCTGCAGTCGCGCTGGGCGACGGCAAAGGCAAGCCTATCGCAGATGCAGGGAGGCCTGCCGCCAAGGCGGATACGTGAGCTGGTGCGTCGTCTTCGCGCCTACCAAACTTCTTCATCGCAGATGTGCCGTGAGCACCCTCCTCCACCAGCTACCTCGCTCGGCAGCGACACCGCTGATCTCCCGTACGATCGGCGCCAGGTGACGCCGCAATTTTCTGACGTGCTTCAGAGCTGGAATTCCGAGATTGAGCGCCTCGGTCATGCCCTTGCCGAGATCGGGAACGACGATGTCGGGCTCTGCACCCAACGCCTTGACAACCGCCGCCCTCGGAAGGCCCCCGGGGCGACCGGCCCGGTTGAGCAAGGTAAAGACCCGGTCCTTGCCCGCGATGTTGATCACTGCGGTGCGTAGCGCATGGGCATTGCGAAGTCCGGTCACCTCGGATTCGAGCAGCACCATCACATGACGGGAAAGCGCAATCACGGGATAGATCGACGGCGGAAACGGGACGGGTACATCGACCACGATGTAGTTGAACCGTTGACGCAGCAGACCAAGCACGTGTCGTACGCCAGCCTCCGTAATTTCAAGCTGCGCATCGAGGTCCTCGTCGGCCGAGACCAGGCAAACCCTTTCGTTGACTTCGATTGCCGCGCGCTCGAGGAAGAGTGTGTCCGCCCGCATCGGATTTTCCAGAGCGATACGCAGCCCTGGCCCGGGACGAACACCCAGCATCACGGCGGCCTCGCCGCCCTGCAGATGAAGATCAAGCAGCGCCACCTTGGCCTTGGTCGTCTCGGCAAGTTGCAGCGCCAGATTGATCGCAATGCTCGTGGCGCCGGCGCCGCCCTGCGCCCCGCAGATCGAGACCACGTGCCCGCCACGATCGATCTGGTTGGCTGCGACGTCGCCGAGAAGCTTGGGGCGCAGCTTGTCCAGCACCAGATCGCGCGTGAGCGGCCGCGGCAGATACTCGGTCAAGCCGAGTTCCAGGAGCTCACGGTAGAACGTGATCTCCCTGTTGTCGCCGATCACGGCTACGCGGACATCGGGTGGACAGACGCCGGCCAGCCTTTCCAGTTCAGTAAAGGGATCATCCACGCCACTGATGTCTACCACCAGCGCGAACAGATCCGTGTCGGTTTCGAGCATCCGTATGGCATTGCGGATCGTGCCGCGTCTGATCGAGAGATTGGCGCCTTCGAGCCCCTTGCGCAACGCCGCAGCGCTGAGCTCATCGTTTACGAAACCGACGATGCGGTTGCGCGTAACGATCGACGTCGTTTCTTCAGGCGGAGTGGCTATGGCGATGCTCATCAACGTTTCTCCGACAACCTGTTATCGTAACCCGCCGCCGTCGCAGTCGGGCGCACGGCTTCCGATGCACCGTCGCAGCTGACGAGAGCGTCTTCCTCTTGCTTCCTGACCGTGTATTGCTTGACCTCACCGCCTGAATGAACGAACACTGCCGTTCTCTGTGCGGAAATTGCATACTGGCGGGCAAGTTCAGGCGACACGTCACAGCTCGACATCGCGCCGGTGTCTGCCTTGTCCCACTGATCGACTGCTGCGCGCACGGCGAACGAGAGCGTCCCGAGCTGCTTTGCGACGGTGACTTTCTTGACCTGCACCTGCGTAAGCTCCAGTGACACGGTCTGCGTTTGCTTACCTGCCATCCCGCTGATGGGTCGCGCGCCCTGCACGATCTCCTGATCAATCGCGATGACTCGAACGTTACGCAGAACGGTTTCGCTGAGGGCGCGGCGCGCGGTATCGACTCTCTCGAAGACCTGGGTCAACACGACGTCCACGTGATCGCCTGGCCTGATGAGACCCGAGACACCGGCCTCCTCGTCAACCTTGATGCTGATGGCACGGCTGTCTGGCGCCAGGACACTGGCGAGGAAACCCCGGTCCCGCGGACGCAGGATATCCTGCAACGTAACGGGACTGCCCGCTTCGACGAAGTTGCGGATGAGTGAACCGGCAAGTCCGGCCTTGGACTCGGGGGTTTCAAGGATAGCCCCTTGGGGAACGCGCTCCGGCGGCACCGAGCGGACGGCGAAATCCTCTTCGCGGGCCAACGTCCCCCTCGGCAATGGCCGTGCCGCGACGAAGTATCCGGCGGTCGTCGGCGCCGCTGGCGCGAGGGGCGCCTCTGTCACCTGTACCGGGACCGGAGGCTGCGCCTTCGGCAGGTTCATGCTGTAGGCGATCAGTCCGAACGCTGTGGTTGCAAGCAAAAGCACCACGATGATCGACAGACGCAGCGCGGATGACATTTCACGATCCTTTGCTCAAAATGGTCCAGATACCGCCGCAGGCGATAGCGGCTCCGTAAGGCAGTGGGGCGTGTCGCAAATGGCGCCAACGCTCGATCGCGTAGATCCGGCGCGCGAGCGACGATCCGGCGGGTGCCAGTCTGGGATATGGCAGGTGACGCATCATCAGATGCACCAAGGCAAGAACGCCGCCGGCCAGCACGGTGACGGTGAGCAACTGCATCACGCCGCTCGGCGGGAGACCAACCGCCAGGGCAACCAGCAGCTTGACATCGCCGCCACCAATTCCTCCGCGCGCGTACAGGACAAAAAGTAGCAGAAAGAGGATCGCGGCTGCGATCAGCGACACAGCGACTTGAATCGGGCTGGGCAATTGACCGGCGATCCCGAGGAGCGCCAGCGCAAGACAAAATTCGTTTCGGATCAAGCGCGTCGCGACGTCCATCGTTGCGACATAGAGCAACAACAGGATTTCCAGGATCGAGGCTGTGGGAGCAATCCAACTCATGAAATGCACGTTTCAAAAAAGGTGGAAGGCAAACTGGTGGGAGCACTTCTGCAGGAGGGGGGCAGCTTGGATTGCCCCCCTCTGGCGCCAAAATGGCGGTATCAACCAGCGATCGCGGTCGTGAAAGCGGTGGTGATTGCGGTGATCCCGGTCGTCAGCGCCGCCCCGATCTGCCCGCCGGCTCCGCCACCGAACACGGCACCCACTGCGCCGACGATGCAAACCGCGACGATGATGTACTCGAATGACACCACGCCATCCTGGTCCGTCCGCAGACGCTTCAACGCTTCCTTGGTCTCGATGAAATGATGCAACATAGGCAGAATCCCTTCTTTAAGATGAATTTGCAGACACCTCGGCAACTTCCAGCGGCCGCGGATTTATGTCCGGCCCCGCCAGCGATAAACTATCCATTAAATGTTTATTACCGTCAACATTTAATATATAATGTATTTTGAATTAACCCTACCGGAACGAGCCCGCAAAAATCAAAAATGGAAATCACAATCAGCGAAAACGTCGTGATAAAAAGACGTTAGCTGACCGCCATAATCGAATCCCAGACTGAGCTACGGCTGGGTCGACGGGAAATCACCGGAATTATACGGATAAATCAGGCGGTATAATTTATTTATCGGAGATACAGGAATTATGTTGTGGCATTGAACCGTGGTGCCACGTCGACCGATTAATCCACGCACATATAATCGAGCGGATGCTGCGACCAGGCCGGCGCGCATGGAGCAGATTTCGCGAAGTGCGGAGGCGCGACGGTGGTACATCTGTCCATGCGAACCAAGTACCGACTTCGCAGTCCGCGCCTTTAGCCACCTCCTCGCAGCGCGTCAGACGAGATACTCGTGGTAGCTGATAAGCGTTCCCATATTCTTGTCTGCCTCAGTCTGGAAGCTCGCGGGATCGTACTGGCCGAACAGGCTGATATTGGCGGTATGAACTCCGTCAGTCACCGAAAGGATTCCTCCAGTGCCGGCCTGATTTGCGACATAACTAGCGGTCGTGCCGTCCCCGAATGCGACGTCGAGGAGATCCAGGTGGTCATCTCCGTCAAACCCGGACACGACTCCGCTGAAGTCGAAGGAGTCATGGAGCACGATTGTCCCGGTCGCTGCGGCATCGAGCGCGACATGCGCAGATGAAGCCGCTCCGAACTCGACCGTAGCCACGCCATCCATCAGCGCGGTGCCGCTGCCGCTTACACTACCATTGAGAGTGATGTTGGCTCCATGCGCCCACAGCAGCCCTGAATTATCCACGTTGCTGTCGATGACCAGTCCGCCGCTGCCGCTGGCCGCAATCGTTCCGGAATTGACGACGGTGTTGCTACCGGTGTCGATCTCGAGCGCGTTGGTGCCCGTCGCGTCGATTGTACCTTGGTTGACAAGGAGCAATGTCCCCCCGCCAAGCTGTCCGGCTCCCGAAATGGTGTTGTCGGTGTTGGTCAGCGTGACGTCGGAAACAGTTCCACTGACCGTGTTCTCGCTATTGTCGGACAACAGCACCTGACCGCCACCTTCGAGCAAAATTCCGTGCCCGACGAGTTGGAGGTCGGTCTCGGCGCCCGTCGAGTTCAACGAGATCGTGCCCGTATTGTGGATGTTACCGGATAACGGCAGCAATGCGCCGTTGCCGATCGTCATTGTGCCTGAATTGTCGACCACGGGCTTGAAGTCGAATACGAAGTCGTCCGCTGCGAGCGAGCCGGCATCGACGCCATCCAGAGTGATCGTTTGACCGTCGGCCAGCGCAATGACGGCGTTGCCGTCGTTGTCGGCAGACAGATGCGTTTGGACGTCCGCGAAGGTCTTGAAGCCGGCGTAGCCGATCAGGTCGATCTGATCATGCGCAATCTCGAAATTATAGATGACGTCGTGGCCGATCGGCTGCGAGAATACGAGCAGATCGCTGCCACTTGACGCTGTGAGATAGTCGTCGCCGGAAATGGCGATGATGGCGGAGCCCGCTGCAAAAGCTTCAACATTGTCGGCGAATGTCTCGATTACAGCCGAGCCATCCGGCTGCATCCAGGTCACGGTCACGTCGAGATGCAATGCTCCGGCGAAATCGACTGGCGATGTCACCATTAGCGAGCTGACGTCAGTCGTCTCGATCGTCCAGTTGCCATCGGGGAGCAGCATCCCACCATTTAATGTCCAGCCGGCGGGCATGCTGGCAACAGTGACCGTGGCGATTTGCCCCTGATTGGCGGACGAGTCCGTCAGACCGAGATTGATGGGCTGCCCCGACACGCCCGCAGGAGCAAGCGCCGTTCCAAACGCAAAGTCCGCCGCGCTGAAACTACCAGTTATGCTCGCCAGAGTGGTCAGGTTGTCCAGATCGGCGACGAGTGTTGCGCCGCCTGCGATGCTTGCATTGGGATCGTAGTAAACCTGCGCGTGGCCGACTGTCGAATTGTGGAATACGAACAGGGCTCCTGTGGTGATATTGGAGTAACTATTGATCGTTGATTGAACTGTCGCCGTCGTCACGGATGCGTCTGTTTTGATGCCGACCTCCGTGTTGGCGAGATTTAGCGCAGCGTTGTTGCCCGTTCTGACATTTTCAACGGTCGTATCGACATCACCAATGACGAACCGTCCGGCGGTTACCGTAAATTCCAGCTTATCCCCTGAGGTGTTGAAGTCGGTGACGTGGTCACCCGCGTCGGTGACAGCGAGATAGGCGAAGGTATCGTTCCCGCCACCACCAGTCAGCGCATCTGCGCCACCACCACCCACGATCCTGTCCGCGCCGGTGCCTGCGCCACCGTTGATCGTGTCGTTACTTGAACCGCCCTTGAGGGTATCATCACCGCCGTTTCCTGAGCTGCCCATGATGACAAACGATCCAGACGTGACTGCGCTCGCGTCTACGACCAGGTCGCCGTTACCCGTGATGCCGGATCCGTCAATTGTGAGCGTTCCTCCATTTTGGAATGTCGAAAGGAATGTCAGGGTGTCAGTGTGATTCCCGCTGTTGCCGTCACTTAAACTGATTGTTTCGAAGTTTGTCAGGCCAATGCTTCCTGCACCATCGCCGAAGGTGAATGGCCCCAGACCGCCACCACTGACGGCGAGAGTGTCCGTACCGCTTCCCCCCGTCAGCATGTCACCGTTGTTTAGCGTTAGGGGAGTTTGCGTGCCGGTCACAGTATTGGTGCCCGATGCATAGAAGACCGTATCGGTGCCGGTCGTGAGAGCGAAGGGACTGGGGCTCGTGACCGAAATGGTCACCGTATCGACATCGGTCAATGCGCCACCCGCTCCGGTGTGGCCATTGTCGCTTGTCGTCATGGTCAGAGTGCTAGTTCCGGCAAAGTTCGATGTTGGAACGTAGTTGACCGTCGAGGCCAGGGTAGAATTAATGGCGCTGACTGTTCCGGTCAGCGTCACCGTCGATGTTCCGCTGCCGCTGATCCCTGCGGTACCTCCTGAAACGGTCATGGTGCCGTTGGTTACCGACAACGTGATCGTTTCGCTGGCGCCGTCCGAGTCGGCGTCGAAGATGCCAAGTCCCGTGATCGCCTTTGTCGTGTTGACGTTCGTCGTCTGTGCTCCCGGAACCGTATTCACCGGCGCGTCGTCGACCGGAATGACCGTGACTGTCGCGTTCACGATATTGCTGGCGTGGCTGGCCGTCTGGCCGTCGTCAACCTGGTAGCTGATGGTGCGGGTCGCGCCCGACGGATTGTCACCCGAGTTCAAATACGTCACCGAGCGCAGGGCTGCCTGGTAGTTCGCCACACTCGACGTACCCGTCAGGGTCAGCACCCCAGTGCTGGCGTTACAGCTGCCGGTGATGCCGTTCTGATTGGTAAAACCGAGCACATCCTGGCCGGAGGCGAAGTTTCCTGTGATCGCGACCGTCGCGCCGGTCAGATTCGTGCTGTCAACGTCCGACAGGATCAGCGCCGTGTCGATCGCGGTCGCGGCCTGACCCTCGGTATAGGACAGTGAACCGCCATTGGCGTTCAGCACCGGCGCATCATTGCTGCCGGTGACGGTGACCGTGACGATGCCGCTCGCGGTGCCGTCCTGGCTGGTCACCGTGAACTGGTCCTGGATCTGCTGGCCGGCGGTGAGCTCATTGTGGGCGCCGTTGCCGGTGTAGCTCCAGGCGCCGTTGGCATCGATGCTGAAGTCGCCGTAGGTGCCGTGGACGTTTGATTGCGCCACGACATGGGCTTCGCCGCTGTCGGGATCCACAATCGTCAGCTGGCCGCTCGTGTTCAGCGCCGCCGCGGTGGCGCCCTCGGTGACAGACTTCGAGTCCGACGAGACCGTCGCCGCGTCGTTGCTGCCGGTGATGGTCACCGTCACGATGCCGGTGGCGGTGCCGTCCTGGCTGGTGACCGTGAACTGGTCCTGGACCTGCTGGCCGGCGGTGAGCTCATCGTGGGCGCCGTTGCCGGTGTAGCTCCAGGCGCCGTTGGCATCGATCGTGAAGTCGCCATAGGTCCCGTGAACGTTCGATTGCGCTACGAGATGGGCTTCGCCCGTATCCGGGTCGGTGATGGTGAGTTGGCCTGAGGTGTTGAGTTCGGCGGCAGCATCACCCTCGGTGACGGACTTCGAGTCGGACGAGACCGTGGCCGCGTCATTGGTCCCGCTGATGGTCACGGTCACGATGCCGGAGGCGGTGCCGTCCTGGCTGGTCACCGTGAACTGGTCCTGGACCTGCTGCCCGGCGGTGAGCTCATTGTGGGCGCCGTTGCCGGCGTAGCTCCAGGCGCCGTTGGCATCGATCGTGAAGTCGCCGTAGGTCCCGTGGACGTTTGATTGCGCCACGACATGGGCTTCGCCGCTGTCGGGATCCACAATCGTCAGCTGGCCGCTCGTGTTCAGCGCCGCCGCGGTGTCGCCCTCGGTGACGGACTTCGAGTCCGACGAGACGGTGGCCGCGTCGTTGCTGCCGGTGATGGTCACCGTCACGATGCCGCTCGCGGTGCCATCCTGGCTGGTGACCGTGAACTGGTCCTGCACCTGCTGGCCGGCGGTGAGCTCGTCATGCGCGCCGTTGCCGGTGTAGCTCCAGGCGCCATTGGCGTCGATCGTGAAGTCGCCATAAGTCCCGTGCGCGTTCGTCTGCGCGACGACATGGGCTTCGCCGCTGTCGGGATCCACAATCGTCAGCTGGCCGCTGGTGTTCAGCGCCGCCGCGGCGTCGCCCTCGGTGACGGACTTCGAGTCCGACGAGACCGTGGCCGCATCGTTGCTGCCGGTGATGGTCACCGTCACGAAGCCGCTCGCGGTGCCGTCCTGGCTGGCCACCGTGAACTGATCCTGGACCTGCTGGCCCGCGGTGAGTTCATTGTGGGCGCCGTTGCCGGCGTAGCTCCAGGCGCCGTTGGCGTCGATCGTGAAGTCGCCGTAGGTGCCGTGGACGTTCGATTGCGCCACGACATGGGCTTCGCCGCTGTCGGGATCCACAATCGTGAGCTGGCCCGAGGTGTTGAGCGCCGCCGGGGTGTCGCCCTCGGTGGCGGACTTCGAGTCCGAGCTGACGGTCGCCGCGTCATTCGTGCCGGTGATGGTGACCGTCACCGTGCCGGAGGCGGTCCCGTCCTGGCTGGTCACCGTGAAGTGATCCTGGACCTGTTGGCCCGCGGTGAGCTCGTCATGAGCGCCGTTGCTGGTGTAGCTCCAGGCGCCGCTGGCATCGATCGTGAAGTCGCCATAGGTCCCGTGGACGTTCGATTGCGCGACGACGTGGGCTTCGCCCGTATCCGGGTCGGTGACGGTGAGCTGGCCGCTGGTGTTCAGCGCCGCCGCGGTATCACCCTCGGTGACGGGCTTCGAGTCGGAAGAGACCGTGGCCGCGTCGTTGCTGCCGGTGATGGTCACCGTCACGGTACCGGTGGCGGTGCCATCCTGGCTGGTGACCGTGAACTGATCCTGCACCTGCTGGCCGGCGGTGAGCTCATTGTGGGCACCGTTGCCGGTATAGGTCCACGCGCCGTTGGCATCGATCGTGAAGTCGCCATAGGTCCCGTGCGCGTTCGCCTGAGCGACGACATGGGCTTCGCCGCTGTCGGGATCCACAATCGTCAGCTGGCCGCCGGTATTGAGCGCAGAGGCGGTGTCGCCCTCGGTGACGGACTTCGAGTCCGAGCTGACGGTCGCCGCGTCATTTGTGCCGGTGATGGTCACCGTCACCGTGCCGGTGGCGGTGCCGTCCTGGCTGGTCACCGTGAACTGGTCCTGGACCTGCTGGCCGGCGGTGAGCTCATTGTGGGCACCGTTGCCGGTGTAGCTCCAGGCGCCGTTGGCATCGATGCTAAAGTCGCCGTAGCTGCCGTGCACATTGCTCTGCATCACGACATGGGCTTCGCCCGTATCCGGGTCGGTGATGGTGAGTTGGCCTGAGGCGTTGAGTGCGGCGGCAGCATCATCCTCAGTGACGGGCTTCGAGTCCGATGAGGCCGTGGCCGCATCATTGGTGCCGCTGATGGTCACCGTCACGGTGCCGGAGGCGGTGCCGTCCTGGCTGGTGACCGTGAACTGATCCTGCACCTGCTGGCCGGCGGTGAGCTCGTCATGGGCGCCGTTGCCGGTGTAGCTCCAGGCGCCGTTGGCATCGATCGTGAAGTCGCCGTAGGTCCCGTGCGCATTGCTCTGCACCACGACATGGGCTTCGCCCGTATCCGGGTCGGTGATGCTGAGCTGGCCGCTGGTGTTCAGCGCCGCCGCGGTGTCGCCCTCGCTGACGGACTTCGAGTCCGATGAGACTGTCGCCACGTCGTTGCTGCCGGTGATGGTCACCGTCACGATGCCGGTGGCGGTGCCGTCCTGGCTGGTCACCGTGAACTGGTCCTGGACCTGCTGGCCGGCGGTGAGCTCATTGTGGGCGCCGTTGCCGGTGTAGCTCCAGGCGCCGTTGGCATCGATCGTGAAGTCGCCATAGGTCCCGTGAGCATTGGTCTGGGCGACGACATGGGCTTCGCCGCTGTCGGGATCCACAATCGTCAGCTCGCCGCTCGTGTTGAGCGCCGCCGCGGTGTCGCCCTCGGTGACAGACTTCGAGTCCGACGAGACCGTCGCCGCGTCGTTGCTGCCGGTGATGGTGACCGTCACCGTGCCGGTGGCGGTGCCGTCCTGGCTGGTCACCGTAAACTGGTCCTGCACCTGCTGGCCGGCGGTGAGCTCATTGTGGGCACCGTTGCCGGTATAGCTCCAGGCGCCGTTGGCATCGATCGTGAAGTCGCCGTAGGTCCCGTGCGCGTTCGCCTGAGCGACGACATGGGCTTCGCCGCTGTCGGGATCCACAATCGTCAGCTGGCCGCTGGTATTGAGCGCCGCCGCGGTGTCGCCCTCGGTGACAGACTTCGAATCCGACGAGACCGTGGCCGCATCATTGGTGCCGGTGATGGTCACCGTGACGATGCCGCTCGCGGTGCCGTCCTGGCTGGTCACCATGAACTGATCCTGCACCTGCTGGCCTGCGATGAGATCGTCATGCGCGCCGTTGCCGGTGTAGCTCCAGGCGCCGTTGGCATCGATGCTGAAGGCGCCATAGGTCCCGTGCGCGTTCGTCTGCGCGACGACATGGGCTTCGCCAGTGTCGGGATCCACAATCGTCAGCTCGCCGCTCGTGTTGAGCGCCGCCGCGGTGTCGCCCTCGGTGACAGACTTCGAGTCCGAGCTGACGGTCGCCGCGTCATTTGTGCCGGTGATGGTCACCGTCACCGTGCCGGTGGCGGTGCCGTCCTGGCTGGTCACCGTGAACTGGTCCTGGACCTGCTGGCCGGCGGTGAGCTCATTGTGGGCACCGTTGCCGGTGTAGCTCCAGGCGCCGTTGGCATCGATGCTAAAGTCGCCGTAGCTGCCGTGCACATTGCTCTGCATCACGACATGGGCTTCGCCCGTATCCGGGTCGGTGATGGTGAGTTGGCCTGAGGCGTTGAGTGCGGCGGCAGCATCATCCTCAGTGACGGGCTTCGAGTCCGATGAGGCCGTGGCCGCATCATTGGTGCCGCTGATGGTCACCGTCACGGTGCCGGTGGCGGTGCCGTCCTGGCTGGTCACCGCGAACTGATCCTGCACCTGCTGGCCGGCGATGAGCTCGTCATGGGCGCCGTTGCCGGTGTAGCTCCAGGCGCCGTTGGCATCGATCGTGAAGTCGCCGTAGGTCCCATGAACGTTCGATTGCGCCACGACGTGGGCTTCGCCCGTATCCGGGTCGGTGATGCTGAGCTGGCCGCTGGTGTTCAGCGCCGCCGCCGTGTCGCCCTCGCTGACGGACTTCGAGTCCGATAAGACTGTCGCCACGTCGTTGCTGCCGGTGATGGTCACCGTCACTATGCCGGTGGCGGTGCCGTCCTGGCTGGTGACCGCGAACTGATCCTGCACCTGCTGGCCGGCGATGAGCTCGTCATGGGCGCCGTTGCCGGTGTAGCTCCAGGCGCCGTTGGCATCGATCGTGAAGTCGCCGTAGGTCCCATGAACGTTCGATTGCGCCACGACGTGGGCTTCGCCCGTATCCGGGTCGGTGATGCTGAGCTGGCCGCTGGTGTTCAGCGCCGCCGCCGTGTCGCCCTCGCTGACGGACTTCGAGTCCGATGAGACTGTCGCCACGTCGTTGCTGCCGGTGATGGTCACCGTCACGATGCCGGTGGCGGTGCCGTCCTGGCTGGTGACCGTGAACTGATCCTGCACCTGCTGGCCCGCGGTGAGCTCGTCATGCGCGCCATTGCCGGTGTAGCTCCAGGCGCCGTTGGCATCGATCGTGAAGTCGCCGTAGGTCCCGTGGACGTTTGATTGCGCCACGACATGGGCTTCGCCGCTGTCGGGATCCACAATCGTCAGCTGGCCGCTCGTGTTCAGCGCCGCCGCGTCATTGCCCTCGGTGACGGACTTCGAATCCGACGAGACCGTGGCCGCATCGTTGCTGCCGGTGATGGTCACCGTCACCGTGCCGGTGGCCGTGCCGTCCTGGCTGGTCACCGTGAACTGGTCCTGGACCTGCTGCCCGGCGGTGAGCTCATTGTGGGCGCCGTTGCCGGTGTAGCTCCAGGCGCCGTTGGCATCGATCGTGAAGTCGCCGTAGGTGCCGTGGACGTTCGATTGCGCCACGACATGGGCTTCGCCGCTGTCGGGATCCACAATCGTCAGCTGGCCGCCGGTATTGAGCGCAGAGGCGGCATCGCCCTCGCTGACGGACTTCGAGTCCGACGAGACCGTGGCCGCATCGTTGCTGCCGGTGATGGTCACCGTCACCGTGCCGGTGGCCGTGCCGTCCTGGCTGGTCACCGTAAACTGGTCCTGGACCTGCTGGCCCGCGGTGAGCTCATTGTGGGCACCGTTGCCGGTATAGCTCCACGCGCCATTGGCATCGATCGTGAAGTCGCCGTAGGTCCCATGAACGTTCGATTGCGCCACGAGATGGGCTTCGCCCGTATCCGGGTCAGTGATGCTGAGTTGGCCGCTCGTGTTGAGAGCGGCTGCGGCATCACCCTCGGTGACGGACTTCGCCTCGGAAGAGACCGTAGCCGAATCGTTTGTGCCTGTGATCGTGACCGTCACCGTCTGGGTAGCTGTCGAGCCGTGGCCGTCATTGATCGTCACCACGAAGCTCTCGGTGATCGTCTGGCCCGCAGCGAGGTATTGCGCGGCCGCGTTGTTCAGATTGTAATGCCATTGCACCGAGCCGTTGGCGGCATTGGCCGTCTCGTTGACAGAATCAAGCGAGAAGGCGCCGAGCGACGTGGTGTTGGAAGAGGCTGCCGCGAACGAGGCCGAATGCGTGTCGCCAAGATCGGCATCGTTGAAACTGATGGTGCCCGCCGCGCTCTGCGAATCCGAGAGATCCGGCGTGGTGTTCGCGTCTTCTACCACCGAGCCGCTCTGCGGACTCGATGTGATGATGACCGAGTCGTTTGCGCCATTGAACTGGAGTGTCACGGTCGCCCAACTGAGCGTGCCATTGCCCAGCTGGATAGCGTAGGTGAATGTGTCAGTCAGCGTTTGCCCGGTCGCCAGCGCCTGAAGCTGAACGTTGATGTCGCCCTTGTCGTAATGAACGGTGCCGTCCGCTTCAATCCAGATGCGTGCACCGAGGGCGCTGCGGTCACCGGT
Source organism: Bradyrhizobium sp. CCBAU 65884 (assembly GCF_028128835.1). Classification (NCBI taxonomy): domain Bacteria; kingdom Pseudomonadati; phylum Pseudomonadota; class Alphaproteobacteria; order Hyphomicrobiales; family Nitrobacteraceae; genus Bradyrhizobium; species Bradyrhizobium sp. CCBAU 65884. The sequence continues at coordinate 253,695 of NZ_LBJU01000129.1, forward strand.
TGCAGCCATTCCGGCGGCATCACTGCTGTACGCCACATCTTTGACCAGCAGATCTGCAGGTGCGTAGTTCTTGGTGGACGCGGAGGCGCTCGTTCCATTGTCCAGGGAGAACAGCGTCTTGGCCGCGCCCCCAAGGTCATTTGCCAGCACATTCAAGATGAGAATGTTGCTGGCGTCCTCCGTAAACGAGAAAATGTCCGTGTTGGCTTGCGGAGTATTGCCGAACGAAACCGTGCTGCCGCCGCCCGTTGTCTGCGTCGCCATAGCTTAAATCCTCTGGATGATGCGCCTTCCGCATTCACGGACCGGCACAAATTGCACAATGGCGCGGGGATGATCGGCCGTTGCCTTGCCTATGCTGCTGAAGAAAAATGCCGAGCTGCTCAGCATGCCTGCCGTCATGCTCAGCGCTTCGAAAAGGTGTAAACAGAACACGTGCCGCTCAAGCCTGTTTGGGGCTGGAGTCGATCCGGGCTCGCGATCGGATGTCGTGTGCACGGTCGCGCGCCTGACAGCCGCCATGTTCGCAAACCGCAAACTTGGCTGGATCGGAAGATCGCAAATTGACGAAGAATTCGAACTTGCCCGAGCCCAGCCGAACATTGCTACAAAATGCGTGCACGTCATTCGCAACCCTCGTCTGCCAATGCAGAGCAGAGAGCGTCGCCGCAAATCAATTCACGCAATTGGTAGCGCTCGCTCGGACGGCGATAGGTCCGCCAGCCAGCGACAGTCCATCAGACTGCTGCCAAGTTACTCGAAAAGATCTAGAGCGGTATCCCCCTGCCCAACGTGGCCGGTGCTTAGCCGCCCACGTTTTGGCAATTATTTGATCTTGCAATATTCGCGGCTCCAGAAGCGACGACCGTGAGCGAGAAGCGCCACGGCCGCCTGCTCCTAATTAAATAAGCCTATTTTAAATTAAAGCATCAGTCCATTTATTTATTTACGCGATCGATTTAATAATTAATACCTCGAAATCAATAACAAAGAGGCTCTTACGTCCCTCCTTGCGACGCGACACCGGAATTTTACGGCTTGCCTCCCGGATGCACTCGGTTCGCGAGATGATCTTTGCCTCGCGCAGATCGGCAACTCGCAGGGAGCAATTGGAGCCGAAACTCAGCCCCATTCACGAAGACGAGGCATGAAAGCAGCAGTCTCGCAATACTTTGCACCAACCTGTGCTTATTAATTTGCGCATCCGACGATCCAGGCCCACCGTGAAGCGGCGGACGTGGCCTTCAATGTGTCGCTGGTCATCCCATCGGGTCAATGTAGCCGTCCTTGTCGCCCGGGCGTACGTTCCAGAGCGTGAGACCATCGCGGGGGATCCGATGGTGGTGCGCTCTAAGAGCGAGACGCGTAGCCAGAGCGCTGATGCTATCCAATGGCTGGGTTATGGCTCGGTAGCCGGCGCATGTGTCCTGGGGTGCGGCGAGAAGAGTCCTCGATGCTCTCGCACGAAGCTTCGCATCTCCTGTTGCTGTCCCGCACGTCTCTCGTTCGCTTTAACGCGCAACAGGACCTCGGCAAGCCGCGTTCGAAATCCATGTGAAGCTAAATCCGAAACCAGTTCCCGGTTGACGCGCGAACGCGGCCAAATCGACCGCCATTAAATGATATATTTGATTATTGTGTATAATCATGATGACTCCATCGCAAAATTGAAAAATATGTTGGGGAAAAGAAAACAGGGAGGTTGAAATGGAAGCTGCCCGCCGCTTTCGCGCAATGGCGTTACTTTGCCGACAGACTGCCGCACTCCAACCTGAGAGAAGCTGGAAACTGCTTGCAGAGGCAGAGTATTGGGAACATCTGGCGGCTGCGGCCTTAGCTCATTGAGCTTCGGTCGAGCGTTCTTTGTCTTTCGCTTTTCGTCGACTTCTTACTTCAAGTCATTTTCTGAGGCATGTGATGTCGAGTACGCGTCAGATCTTTTCTAGTGCTGTTCTGAGCGAACGGCACCAGGCGCTTCTGGAGGAGCTTAGAGAGGTGGAGAAGCTTCGAAGTAAGCTCCGACATGTAGAGGCAAAAACAATCGGCAGAAGACGGCGTACCAAAGCGAGCGGCAGAGCAAGAGCCGTTTAGAGACCCGCCGGGTCCGAAGGTTGACCGGCGTTGGCTCACTCGCGCGGTTCGATGCACGGATGCCCGCGCTCCTCGCATCTGCCACTACTTTGAGAGGGGACTGGGCGCCTTCATCCCCGCAGTAGCGAGCCTCCGCGATGACGTCGCTGCGACATGTCGCCAACCAGCCAGGCCGGGGTGTGAACTAAACTCGGCGGCGAGACCGGCCACCTGTTCAGGATCGCGCCTTAGCTCCGACTTTCATTCGACGTTGCACTTCGGAACACTGCAACGAGTCGATCGCCTTCCCAAAGCTCAACGTCGTGCTCGTCATGCATTTGCTCGGCTCGTCGTCTCGCCGCCTGCTCGTCAATGCAGTCGAGCTTTGCAGCGCAGATCACTTGCCGGCTGCCGTCCACCACGAACACCTTGTACCGCATGATGCAGTCCGATCCAAAAGGGTGACCATCATCGTACCCGATTGTCCGTCTGAGGCAGTGCCAAACCAAGTGCGACGCACCGAACCTTTGTACGTGTAGCAGTTCGGCCGTGCCTGCTCGTTCAATCCCTCGGCCGCGCGGCGGCAGCACCTTATATGTCGCTACCTCAGTGGCGTAATCTCACTGCGTGCCGAAGCGTGCGGCTCGAGCTCAAGAGCGAGAGGCCACCAAGCGTCATCAGCAGCACACCGAACCAGGCCGTCCAGCTGCGCGCTTCGTCGTGCGCCTCTGCCATGCGCGCGCCCAGCGGCATATCTTGAGGTGGGTTGGCGGGCGCGGCGGCGAGAAGCTGCCCAGCGTCGACTTGGCCCGGCACGGAGTGTTCGGGCGTGAGCTGGTTGCTGGGAATATCTACGATGGCGGCCGCCGACATCAGGGTAGAGCCCGTGCCGAGATCGGGAGCGGCATCTGCTACCTGCATTTCGGGTACAGTCGTCCGAGATCGCTCGGGCGGCGCGGAGCGCAGCAACTCCGCGCGCGCATCAACGACCGCACTCCGCCTGGCCTGCGTGGTCCCGTTTCCGTCCAAACTGGCGCTGCGGTCTTTGACCACGCGAGCCCGAATGGGCTTCTTCACCGTCGCGATGCCCTCGACCAGGAACCAGCATTTGCGGCGACCGTCCGTTCGGTAGACCCAATGCTGTCCGCTACTGGTCGAGGTACCGGGACGCGGCACGCATTCGGCTTGCGGCGGAGAGGTTACCGCCGGTTGGGACGTAGCAGTATTGAAGAAGTCGGCAACAGGATTGGAGGACGCGGGCGCCGCCGAAAAACCTCCGACAAGGACCAAACTGGCGAAATACAATCGCAATTGACCGGACATCGAAAACTCCCGGGTGCGCCCTACCCCCGCTTGAGCCTTAGCGGCGACAACGGCTCCCATACGGCTTAAATCGGGCGGCGCGATGAATTAATTGTCCTCTTGACCACCTAATTAATGTGCCGGCCCAGCACTCCAGGGGTGCAACACGAGGCAGCGCGATCGATTCATCGATCCATCTGAGTTGCGCCGGCCCTCGCTCCCGCCCACGATCTGCGCCGCGGCCGCCGGTCGATCGCCATCGTTGCGCTCGTCGAAACACGAAAGCGCAACTCGCCGAGGAATGAGTCTGTGGATGTCACGAGACGTGGCTACCCCTCGCAGCGAATTAAATACTTCGCCACGATATTACCACTGTCGCGCCTTTCTCCCTGCCACCTCTCACATTTAAATGTGGATTGCTGGATCAATATTTAACTGACGGCTTGTCTGCTCCCGGATTCCCGACTTGTCTGCCTGGGCCTTCTGCCCAAGATTCGGATGGAGCCATGAACACCGCGCATTTTAATTCGCTCTCCATTGACGAGCTCTGGATACTTCACCAAGAGGTCGCCGCCCAACTCGCTCAGAAAATGTTGGTGCAAAAAGCACATTTGGAGGAAAGGCTCCACAGGATTGCACTGGCCAACGAGGCCACACGGCTCAATCGTAAGCGCCGCCGTCCATACCCGCCTGTCCGTCCCAAATATCGCAATCCGAAGAACCCAGCGGAGACATGGTCGGGTCGCGGCAGGCAGCCGCGATGGCTGCGTCCGCAGCTTCGAAGCGGCCGAGATTTGGACGATTTCCTGATCGATCAAGCTTCAGCTCAAAAGCGGCAGACAAATTGAGCGCTGATTGCGGCATTTGAGATGGCGCCAGTTGCTACCTCCTGGGGCTCTGAGCTCTTCACATCATCGTTTGAACGCCGGGTCATAACCATGCTTGGAAGCATGGCCATAGCGAGCGCTTGCGATCTGTCTGATGGTCTAGCTGAATCGCTCGGGGGGCCCGCGGCGCAGTGAAGACATCGACGAGAATCTCAAGCGCGCGATGGTCCGCGTCTAGTCGGGGCGCCCTCTGAAGTGCCGCCTAGCCGCATTCCACGCTCGAAGGACTGGAAGGAGGAGGGCGACGAAAAAAACTCTGATTGCAACCGGCGTCATTCCGCGCCGCAGGAGTGGTGGGTCGTGATCGACCGAGCGGCCGGCCGTCGTGTTGATCGTCACCGGAGATGGGGTTCCTGCTCGCCGAGTAGGTGCCCGTCTGCGCGAGGGCAGGACAACTACAACGAACAGAACGTTCACCAGTAGCCATATTCCCACAATGAGAAGGAAAGTACGCACGAGAACGACCATCGTTGATCTAAAATCGCCGAGCTTTACTCCTGCCTCATAACCCGGCGCGCAGCCGGCAACACTGCGTTCGCGGACGGAGCCGCTTCAGCGCAGCCGGCACATTTGGCGTGCCCCGAGGCCGTTGGGTCCTGAGCGCTTCGCAAGCGTCCAGGATCGCTCGCAGCCTAGTCGGGCGCAACACTCGCGTCTGTGCGCTTTCGAACATTCATGGCCCTTCAGGTATGCTAATTCTATGCATCATCCGGCGAGAGCCGGACAGGGATGGCTCATCAGCCAGGACGGCCGTCCTCAGCCCGCAATCCCTGAACAGGGGCCGGGTCATGGAGCATGACCAAATTTCGCAGCACGATGAGCGGCGAATTTGGCGGTCCGCATAGAACCAAATTCGAGTTTCGGCAGTTGACTCCCGGTGGATCCGAACAAGCAAACTGATTGTTCGGGCCGAGGATAAGTTTAAAAGCTAAGCCGGCACACATGAAGGACCTCCGACGACGTTTGGAAAAGGTCCGCGCTGACGCCAGAGAGTTTACGCTGATGAGTCAGCAGGCGGCGGACATGGAAAAGCGCGAGCTGTTTAAGCGCTTGGCGGATGAGCTCGCCTTCGAGGCTCTCGAGCTTGAGCTAATCGTGAAGAAGAATGAGCCACCTAATCCGTGCGGCCAGCACGAGGTCGTGGAGTTCAAGCCACCCTCTCAGCGAAAGCGCGGCTGACGCGGAAGAGCTAGATCGTGCGTGCACGACGGATCTTTGCGGCTCCGCCAGCGATCGCTGCGCCGCCCCACGCCCCCTCTTCGGGCCAGCTGTCCCGCAACGCCCCGCTTGTGGCATCCACCTGACTTTCAGAAGGTTCGCCGCCCTTTTCGCGGCTGAGACAATCCGTACGAGCGCTACGACAAGCACGTAATCGACTTATCCCATCGGATCTGTGCGCTTTATCGAATGGGTGACGATATAGAGACCAGGAAAAAGCCGAACGGCAATCTGGCCGTGTCCACCCCATACAAAGAACGTCGCACGAGACGTGCATTGTTCTGTCGAAGAGCTTAAAAAGGCTCTTGCGGGCCAATCTTTTAAAGGTGGTGGACGCACCAGGGCTCGAACCTGGGACCCGCTGATTAAGAGTTCAAGACCATTGAACGGTATCCCGAAGCTCGATCGAATCGACTTGAACATCCTCGTCCAGCTGCAGAAGGACGGCAGGATGACCAACGCCAATCTGGCCGAGGCAGTCGGCCTTTCGGCGAGCCCGTGCCTGCAACGTGTCAAGCGGCTGGAAGCGGCCGGGTACATAAGGGGCTATGGTGCGCAGATCAACCTTGCGAAGCTGACCGAGAGCATAACGGTCTTCACCGAAATCACCTTGGTCGATCACCGCAAGGAAGATTTCGTCAAGTTCGAGTCATGTATGCGCAACGTCGACGAGCTGATGGAATGCCATCTTATCAGCGGCGGTTACGACTATTTGCTGCGCTTCGTTTGCCGCAACATCAACCACTATCAAGAGCGAATGGAAAACCTACTTGACGCAACGTCGGAATCGAGAAATATTTCAGCTATATCGTGCTGAAATCCCCCATCGTGAAGCATGCCCTTCCGCTCAAGACACTGCTCGATCCTCAGTGGTCAGGCGACCAACTCGCTGCTGACGCTTCCGCATCACACCCCAGGCTGACTTGCGCTGTTGTTTAGCGGACGGCTTGCTCCAATACCTGCCCATCTCAAGCCTCGCGCATAGAACGCAATCAGCGCCAAGCGCGATCCGTACAAACATCGCACAAGATCGTAGGCTAGCGTGAAATCATACGCAAAGCAGCCGCGGAGCGCCTCGAACTCCGATCCCGTTGTTCGCCTGCTCTGACTTACTGGTCGCAGCACCGGGCTTATCCGACCGAGAATGGTTTCGTCGCACGATCGCAACCTTACCGGCGCGGCGAAACTCCGGAAGGCGGAGGCCAATGTTGAGTTGCTTAAAGGGGACAAGTGACTCACGCGCCTCGCAGGATGAAGTCGCGTCTGAGCACAATCGCGATGCGCTAATTGCACACCATCACGCGCCGGTATCGCCCGTAGACGTAGTGGCAGTCACTGTCCGAGGAATAGTCATCGCGCGAACGGCCATAGGTGTAGCCGGCAGAGGCTCCGGCAGCATAGGCGCCTGCAACATAGGCGGCGCGATGGCCGTATTGATATCCGCCGTAGCGGCCGTGGTCTCCGAAGCGGTTGTAAGTGACCGATGTGCCGCGAACCGCACTCTCCACCGTCGGTCCGCCCCGACCAGCGGCGCCGACACGCCCAGCCGCCGCGAGATCACCGCGCGGTGCAGGTCCAGTACCGAGACGAGGCGCCGGGCGGCCAAGGCCGGCACGGGGGGCACCGCCAGGCCCTATCGGAGGACGAGCTGCGAAAGCCGGAGGACCTCCGGCTGCCAGCGGAGGCGGCCCGCCGGCCGCAACCGGCGGAGGCCCGGCCATGGGGGGCGGCGGAGGAAACTGCGCGAAGGCTGCATGTGGCGACAGCGTCACGGCTGCGAGCGTTGCAGTGAGGGACAGTATCAGGAGTTTCTTGCGGGACATGGTCTTTCCTCTTGGCAAAACTGCGTTTCGAGAACGGGCTCGGGTTTGGGTACGGATATCCGCTCCGACGCAGCCGCATCATCGTGAGACGGCACCGCGGGCTCATGCGTGGACGAGTGATCGCTGTGATCAGGGTGAATGCGGAACCACGCCACATACAGCGCCGGCAGGAACAGCAGCGTCAGCAGCGTGCCGACAATGATGCCGCCCATCATCGCATAAGCCATCGGGCCCCAGAAGATCTCGCGCGCGATCGGAATCAGCGCGAGACTTGCCGCGGCCGCGGTCAGCAGGATCGGCCGCATGCGATGCTCGGTCGCTTCCACAACGACATCCCAGGCCGCGCGCCCCTCCTTCCTCAAATCCTCGATCTGGACGATCAGGATCACGGAGTTGCGCACCAGGATGCCGATCAGGGCGAGCACGCCGAGGATGGCCACGAAGCCAAGCGGGGCACCGCTCGGCAGGAGCGCCATGACCACGCCGATGACGGCGAGCGGCGCAACGGCGAACACCAGAAACAAGCGATGGAAGCTCTGCAACTGGATCATCAGCACCGTGGCCATGACGAAGAGCATGAGCGGAACGACGGCCATGATCGGCGCCTGGCTCTTGGCGCTCTCCTCCACGGAGCCGCCGATCATCACCGAATAGCCGGCCGGTAGCGCTTTGCTGAACTCCGCCACCTTCGGCGCGAGCTGGTCCACGATCGTCTTGGGCTGCACGTTGCCGACGATGCCGGCCTTCAACGTGATGGTGGGGATCCGTGCGCGCCGCCAGATCGTCGGCTGCTCGAGCTCGTACCGCAGATTGGCGACGGCTCCGAGCGGCACGGATTGACCGCCGAGCCCCGTCAACTGCAAATCGCGCAGCGTGTTGATGGAAGCACGTTCCGGCGCGGTTGCACGTCCGGTGACATTGACGAGATAGATGCTGTCGCGCACCTGCGTGATCGGTGTGCCCTCGAGCACGGAGTTCAAGGTCGTGGCAATGTCCTCCGAGGTCACGCCGAGCTGGCGCGCCTTGTCCTGGAGAACGTCGACCTTGACGACGCGGGCCGGCTCCATCCAGTCGAACACGACATTGCCGAGATCGGAGTTGCTTCGAACGATGCCGGCAAGCTTCTGCGAGAGATCTCGCACCTTCGCGATGTCGGGCCCACTCAAGCGATACTGCACGGGACGACCCACCGGCGGTCCGACTTCGAGCAGCTTGACGTAGGTGTCGGTCCCCGGGAACGTCTTCTTCAGGTAGTCCTCGAACTGTGCCTTGACCTGGTCGCGCGCCTTGATGCCGCCCTTGGTCACGACCACCATCTGGCCGAACCAGGTGTTGGCGGTCTGCACGTCGAAGGACAGGACGAAACGCGGCGAGCCGGTGCCGACATAGGTTGACCAGTGATCGACCGAATTGTTGCCCTGAAGCTGTTCGCGTTCGAAGCGCGCCATCTGCGCATTGGAGTCGGCGATCGACGCGTTCTGCGGCAGGTTCCAGTCGATCACCAGCTCGGCGCGATCGGACGACGGGAAGAACTGCTGCTGCACGAAGTTCATGCCGAACAGCGCCAGCAGAAAGGCCGCAACCGTGACGCCGATCGTCATCCAGCGATAATGCATGCAGAAGAGCAAGAGACGCGCGAACAGCTGCGCTACGCGCCCCTTCTCTTCATGATGGCCCTTTATTTTTGCGGGCAGGATGGTGACGCCGAGCAACGGCGTGAACAGCACCGCCACGATCCAGGAGACGATCAGGGAAACCGCGATGACAACGAACAGCGTGAAGGTAAACTCACCCGCATTGCTGTTGTTGAGCCCGATCGGAATAAAGCCGGCGACGGTCACCAGCGTGCCCGTCAGCATGGGAAAGGCGGTCGAGGTATAGACGTGGGTTGCCGCCTTTTCGAGGGGATCTCCGACTTCGAGGCGCGCTACCATCATTTCGACCGCAATCATGGCGTCATCGACCAGGAGGCCGAGCGCGATGATCAAGGCGCCAAGCGAGATTCGCTGAAGCGAAATGCCGGCATAGGCCATCACGACGAAGGTGATGGCGAGAACCAGAGGAATCGCAATCGCGACGACGAGTCCGGCGCGCATGCCCAGGCTGAGAAAGCTGATGCCGAGGACGATGATCACGGCCTCGAACAGCGCCTCGGTGAAGCCGGACACGGCATGCTCGACCACGATGGGTTGATCGGCGACGAGTTGAACGCCGACCCCGACCGGCAAGTCGGCCGTGATTTTCGACATCTCCTCCTTCAGCGCCTCGCCGAAGTGCAGCAGATTTGCGCCGGACTTCATGCCGATGGCAAGCGCGATCGCCGGCTCGCCATTGTACCTGAACAAGGTCCTGGCAGGGTCGGCATATCCGCGCGTGATGGTGGCGACGTCGGTCAGCGGGAAGAAGCGATCGTTGATGCGCAGATTGACTGCCTTCAGGCTTGCCTCCGACGTGAACTGGCCATTCACTCGCACACTGATCCGCTCGGGCCCTTCCTGGAACACGCCGGACGGCGTGACCGCGTTCTGCCCCTGCAGAGACGCCATGATGGAGTGGACGTCGAGACCGAGGGCTGCGATCTTGCGGGTGGAGAATTCGAGATAAATGACCTCGTCCTGCGCGCCCAGGATGTCGACCTTGCCGACATCGGGCACGGTCAGGACCTTGGCTCGGATGTCCTCGACCTCATCGCGCAGCTGTCGTTGGCTCAGCCCGTCGCTGGTGAACGCATAAATGTTGCCGAACACATCGCCGAAGCGGTCGTTGAAGCCGGGCCCGATCACCCCTTGCGGGAAGTCGCCCTTGATATCCGCGATCATGTTGCGGACGCGACCCCATGTCGGCTTGACGTCGGCAGCCATTGTGGCGTCGCGCAGATAAACGAAGACGGTGGTCTGGCCCGCAACCGTCACGCTCTTGGTGTAGTCGAGCGATTCCAGCTCCTCCAGCTTCTTCTCGATCCGGTCGGCGACCTGGCGTGTCATCTCTTCAGGCGAGGCGCCCGGCCACTGCGCCTGGATCACCATGGTTTTGATGGTGAAGTCAGGATCTTCCTGCCGTCCCAGCTGAAGGTACGCAAAAAGGCCCGCCGCCATGAAGGCGATCATGAAATACCAGACGAGCGAACGATGGCCGAGCGCCCAGTCGGAAAGGTTGAACGGTTTCATGGCATTTCATCCTGTGCAATGCGGACTTGCTGTCCTTGCTTGAGGCTGTGGATCCCCGCGGTGACGACGCGTGTGCCGGGAGCGAGCCCGCCGGTGACGCGCGCGCCGGTTTGGTCTGCGGCCACATCGATCCTGTGCAGCGAGACCGTGTTGGCGGGCTGATCGACGATCCAGACAAAATTTGCGCCGTCCTTGGCGAGCAGCGCCGAGCTGGGCAGGCGCAATATCCCGCCTTGGCTCTTGTCAAGTTTCGCGGTGACAGTCGCGCCGAGGCGGAATCCTTCGGGCGGATTACTGAGCGCAATGCGGACCCGCCTCAATCGCGTCACCGGATCGGCTTGCGGCGCGATCTCGCGAACGCTCCCTTGCACCTGAACGGAGGGCAAGAGCTGCAGGCTGACCGTGAATGGCAGGCCGACCTCCAGCGGCAACGGAAAGTCCTGTCCGATGTCGACGACAGCTTCGCGAATATCGGGTCTTGCGATCGTCACCACGCTTTGGCCGGGAGATACCACCTGGCCGACTTCTGCCCCCACTGCGGTGACCACACCGGCGAAATCGGCCTTGATCTGCGAATAGCCGAGCTGCTCGACCGCCTTGGTCAGATTTGCCTGTTCGCGAGCCACGGTTGCTTCGGCGCCGGCACGCGCCTGCTCGGCGTTGTCCAACGTCTGCTTTGTGGTCGCGTCGGCCGTGATGAGCGTTCGCTGCCGTTCCTCCGTCGCTCTCACGGTCGCGAACTGCGCCTCGGCCTTGGCAAGCTGCCCTTTGGCGGCGCGAACGGCGAGCTCAAGGGCCGTGGGGTCGACGACGCCCACCGTCTGTCCTTCATTCACGAGATCACCGACATAGACAGGTCGCGTGGTCAGGCGCCCCAGTACGCGGAAACCGAGATTTGTCTTGTAGCGTGGCTCGACGACGCCCACCGCCACCGCATCGTCTGCGCGGTCCGCTTCGAGAAGCACCGATTGGACCGGCCGCACGGGCTCGGGCGCCTTTGTCTCCCGCTGACATCCGGCAAGTGCCAACGCACATGCAAGTGGGCCCGCCACGATCATTGCGCGGCTCGTCATGAGCGGTCTCCTTCATAAGTCACGGACTGGCCCACGCTCAAAAGCTTGCCGCCGTCGACGACGACGCGCTCGCCCGGCTCGAGGCCCGCTTTGATCAATACTTCTCCGGCCTCGTAGCCGCTCACTGTTACCGGCTTCAGCGAGGCTGTCCGCGTCGCCGGATCGACGGTCCAGACCGCCGGCCTGGTATCCGCCGCCATCAATGCACGCCAGGGCAATGCGATCTGCCGCTCGGCCTTTACTTTCACAGTTCCCGCGACGGGGCTTCCAAGCGTCATTGCGGCAGGCGGATCCTCGATGGCCACCTTGACCCGAATGGTCGAACTCTTGGCGTCGACGGCCGGCGAAACCTCCCGAACTTGGCCGCCTGCGGTCACGCCCGCATCGGAGACGAGCGCCAACGAAACGTCGCGGCTATCGGCATTGCTGAGGAAAATGGACTCATAAACGTCAAAGACGGCGTCTCGCTCCCCATCCTGCGCCAGCGAAAATACGGGTTGCGCAGCCTGTACGACTTGACCGGTTTCCAGATTGCGCGCGGTGACGACGCCGTCCGCTCCGGCTCGCAGCGCGGTATAGCCGAGGGCGTCCTTTGAGGTTCCAAGCTGCGCTGTTGCCGCTTCGAGCGCGCCTTCCGCGGTGCGCAATCCCTCCTGCGCCTGGTCGTAGGCCGTGCGCGTGGTGAAGCCGCGTGCGATCAGCGCCTTCTGCCGATCGAAAGTCGCCTTTGCCACACGCAGCTGCGATTCTGCGGCGAGAACAGCGGCGGTCGCGGCATCGACATCGGCCTCCTGTTCGGCCGGGTCGAGAAGCGCCAGCACTTCGCCGGCCTTCACGTGGGTCCCGACATCGGCATAACGCGCGAGGACACGCCCGCTGACGCGGAACGAGAGATCCGCCCGAAAGCGGGCCTGCACCTCGCCGGTCAAAGTGATCAAGGACTGCCGATCCTTGGGCTGCACGATTTCCGTGCGCACGAACGCGGCGCGCGCGGGGGGCATGGCGGCGTGATCATCGCAGCCGCCGAGCGCGCCGGCGACAAGCGCGAGCGCCAAGGCGCCGAGAGGCCTCAGACCGATCTTGGATTGGTTGAAATAGCGCGGTTTCATAGCGCGGCCACGCGGGGAGAGGGTGACAGCAGCCCGCCCAAGACGTCCGAGGCCCCGCTGAGCGAGACCGGTTCGCTCGGATGCGCTCGCAATAGATTTGGATCCGTTCGCATGGCGGCCGGACGCTCGATCTGATCCGAGAGGCCGGAGCTAGGGCCAGGCGCCACGGACGACCTGGCCTTCAGCCGACGTGGCGACCTCATGCGGCGCGTCGCCATCGACCAGCTCGCCTGCTGCTCCCGCTCGCTCAGGTGAAATGAGAAAATGACGGACGTGAACTCGGCGGCTATGCCGTGCTCGATCCGTCCGCCGAGCCCCTTGGCAAGATCATTGCTGATCTGGAGCTCCCGGCCCGGGGCCGCCCGCCCCGGCCGCGAGCCGTTATCCAGCACGACGCAGTTCGCGACCGAGCCAATGCGCGTCAGCTTGACTTTGATCTCGCCGGCGCGCGCGCCGAAATACGCATGCTTCGCTGCGTTTACAATCAGATCGTGGACGATCAGGCCAAGCCGCCCGCACCGCTCTGATTGAAGCGGGAGAGCCTCAGTTGCGAATGCCAGCCGGATCCCCATTCGATCCAACAAGGATTGGCGCATGGCGCAGCCCAGTCTGCGAACGTATGTCGCGGCGTCATTGAGGGCATCGCCCTGTGGCACCGCAAGCGCCCGATGCAACTCCGCATGTCCGTGGAGCAGCTCGACCACATCGCTCAAAGCGGCCTTTGCTTCCGCCCCGTCGGCCCGGATGGCCGCAGCCGCGACCAGATCGATCGCCAAGGCGATCCCTTTATCGACCCTGTGATGCAATTCGCGCAGCAGGATGCCGTCTTGTGGGCGGTACGGGTCCGGGCTCAACATGGTCACTGTGATCTCCTGAGGTGGACCGGACGATCGCGAGGCCAACGCACCTTGCGGCTTCGACCATCCGGGAGCCGTCGCAGGTCTTTGCCGACCCAGCGACGATTAAATAAACTATACCGTATATTTTCTTTTTCTTGCCTTTTCCCGCCGGGCGTGTCAAGTGCGATCTGCGTGCGCACAGACTCGTGATTGGGAGACCGACGGATGACAAAAAAGAGCAGCCCGAAACGGGGCAGACCAACGAAAGACCTGGCCGGTGACGTCCAGGCTCGGATCCTCGATGCAGCTCAGCAACTCTTTCTCGAGAAGGGCTACCGCAGCGCCAGCATCGATGACATCTCCGAGCTGGCGCCGGCGAGCAAGCCAACCATCTATGCTCATTTCCCCGGCAAGGACGCACTGTTCGCGGCGGTGGTGGCCCGCACCATCACTGGGCTGACGGATTTCGAAGGCTTCGAGCCTGAGGGCCGCACCCTTCAGGACAAGCTCTCAAGTCTCGGCACCGCGGTCGTGGAGAAGGTCATCGAAGAATCGTTGGGCATGGTTCGCGCCACGATTGCCGAGGCGCAGCGTTTCCCCGAATTGAGCCGCAACGTCCACGATGCCGCGCGCGATCGCTCCGTCAACGCCGTTTCCCAACTCTTGAATGAAGCGACGCAGAAGCTGGCGCGCTCTCCAAAAGGTCCCTTCACCGGGAAGCGAAGCCTTGCCACCGCTCAGATCTTTCTGGATCTGATCCTGTTGCCGATGCTGTTTCGTTCGTTGGTGGGAGAAACACCGAAGGAGCTGAGACGGGAATTGCCGTCTTTCGTGCGCGAACGGGTCGGCTTTTTCCTTGCGGCCTGTGAGGCGGACTGGACGCCGTGAGCCGGCAACCCGTCGAGCGCTAGGTTCGACAGGCGGGCTTGTAAAGCAAATCGACCCGGATGCCGGTCACTTGAGAGGACGCCGCGTTAACGGACGCTGCGTTGCTGAGCGCTTCGGCGCAAAAGCTCATCATCTCGCCGAAGGCCGGCCGAAGAGCATGCGCTTTGATGCGCGACGGATTGAGGTATGCATCCATCGCATCGAGCAGGCAGCAAGCGAGCACCATCGGGCTCCCTGCTCGAAATTCGCCGCTCGCCTGCCCAGCCGCGATGATCGACTGCACGAGACCGCGGACCCCGTCGGCGTGGGACAGGGCGATCGGCCAATTCGCCTGTCCTGCGGCAACCACCAATTCGTGCAGCCTGAGATCGTGTGTCAGCCTGTGTTCATGTCGCTGGGAGATCGTGATGAGAGTCGCGCTCAGGCGGTCCAGGCCGGAGCCGCCACGGCGAGGTGCACTTGCGGCTGCCGCCGACACCTCATCAAGCAATTCTGCCACCACTGCCTCTTCGAGCGCCTGGCGGGAAGGATAGAACCGGTAGAGGTTTGCCGGGGACATGGACGCGCCGCGGGCGACGTCGGCAACCGTCGTCTTCCGATAGCCGATGGCCCGGTACAGCCGAATGGCAGCCTGCACAATTCTTTCGTGGGTGCACGACGATCCAACCTGACGGGTAGTCTGTGCCTGGAGCACGTTCGGCCTCAACGTGACGGGGACGCCTGCATTTCACGCCGGCAGGCCTCGCCGAATTCACGCAACGGATCCATCTCCTCCAAGAAGCCCGGCAGGTCGACGAACGATGTGTTCGGCGCAAGGTAAGTCTCGATGATCAGCCGCCCTGCCCGCTCCGCGGCATGGACAACCTCATCATTGGACAGGATCCGCATGCGCCCGATCAGCGCATACAAATTCACCAATGCCGGGATCTCGGATTTGTCGCTGGTCAGCGCGTCCGCATAAAGCCGGGACGCCTCCTCGATGAAGCATCGATACAGCTTTTCACGCTTGGAGACCGCGTGGGCATGATGGCGCTCACGGACCCTGCGGCGACGGGTCACCCATCCCGTCACGATCGTGGAAATCGCTCCGAAGGCAGAGCCCCCGAACGCGGCGAAAGCGGGAAAATAGATCGTGTTCATGCGATCATTCCTCATCTTTTGTGCCACGATACCGGTGCGACCCCACGGTCTTGACCGAAGCAGCGGCCGCTGCGTGCTCGAAGACGGCTCCGCAAGCTTCGCTCAGCTCTGACTTTTTCTGCCTGAGACAGGCTTCCACATTCGTGGCGTCGGGGATGTAGCCGGCGCACAGGCGAAACGCGTCAGGCGCGCATGCCGCCCTCTGCTCGGCTGTGCCGCGGTCCTCCTGCGCGAAAGCAGCCTCGGCGCCCAGCGCAACGAACACCAGGACTGCGAGCACCAGTCGGTTCTTGAACATATCGAATCCCTTCTCAAGTTGAGGCACTGCTGTCCGAAGGGGGAATCCCGGCCTCATTCCGAAGTCCCCATCGTCCAACCAGGACGAACACGGGCTTGTGAGTCTCAGCTCTTGACACATCCCGCGATCCGCGCTGTATATGAAATATACGGTGTAGTTTATTTAGGAGGTCGAAGATGTCAAGCCTGTTCTTGGCGCTGGTACGGGAAAATCCCTGGCCGGGGATTGCCGTCGCGTCGCTCAATCTGATCGTGGCCGTGTCGCTCGTGGGCGTGAGCCTACTGCTGGGTCTCACCATCTCGGTGCTCGCCTGGGTGCACGCGCTCGCCGATCGCGAGCCCGCCCCGGTACGGCACGCGGCCAGCCCACGGAGCTTCGCATGACCGCGGCACTGCTGCTCGCTCGCGGTTGCATCATCTATTCGGTCAACGTCTGGCTCGCGCCAGTCGAATGCATGTTCGACATGATCGAATTGGAACTCGTCCGCAGAGGCATCGCGCTTGAAGGGGTCGAGCACCCTTCCCCCTCCGCCGCCTGAGCATCCTGGAATTTCGACATGCTCAACTTCATCGAAGTGTTCGACATCATGCACGTGGAGCCGGCCACCGGCGCTTCAGTGTGGACCGGACTCACCGGCACGCGAACGGCCCTCGAACGCGACGGGCACCTGATCGACCCGAAGGCGATGGCCTATTGCCCGGCCGACTGGATCGACGAGCGCGGCTATCTCGATGCCGAACTCGCGCGCCGGCATCCCCGCCCCTGGGGCATCTGACGGTGAGACGAAATCAGTCCATGTCCAGGAGCCGGCTGCCGTGAGCAGGAAATCTGCGCTGTCGAGACACGCGAACAGTCTTGTCGAACCCGAGCTTCCGTTGCGGGCCTATTTTCTGTCGGTTGGAGGAGCGCTGCTCCTGCTGCTGCTCGCCGCCGATTGGGTGCTGCCCGCACCTTTGCCGAGCCGGCTCACGGACTCGCATTCCGCGCTGCCGCCGATCCGCATCCACACAGAGCTGAAAGGACCGGAAGCGGTCATCATCGATACCATCGGGTTCGGACTGCTCCCGATGCCCCCTGAACACGATATCGCTGTGGCTCCATCGCAGCTGGCTGGAACCTGAGGTCGCCAACGCCGCTGTGATTATCAGTGACAGTAGCCCAGCGCCGACGACTGATCTGCGCCTCCGCGAAAGCCTGGCACGGTTGCAGTCCCCCGTTCACGATCAAGCAAGCAAAGCCACGAGGCCACGTGATGTCGCGGCACGACAGCGCACCCTCGCTCAGGCACGCCCCGGAAAGCGGCGGCGATCCGCTCGACATCCGGGTTTCGAAACCAGCCGCGGCGGCTGCGTTTCATTGAGTCGTGAGCACGGTCCTTGCCGGTACGCTCTCGTGCCGAACTAGGTCACTGTTCATGTTTTTGGATGAAAACCACAGGATTCACGCGATGTCCAAGAAGCACCTGTTTGCCCTGATCGTTTTTTCGGCTGCCCTTGCTGGCACGGGAGCTATGGCCGATGTCACGCAGGCTCCTGCCGATGCAGAACAGCACACCGCGGCCGCGCAGGGTAATGCCGACGAAGCAGCTATTCGCCGTGTGCTCGAACAATTCAGCACCACGAAGGTACCACTCGGCCAGGCAATGGCGATCGCGGAGCGGCTGCATGACGGCTCGAGGACCGCAGACGTCAGTTTCGAGATATCGGGCCCGCCGGTCTATCGCGTGCGCACGGTCAAGAATGAGCGGATCTTTGAAAATGTCATAGATGCGAACACCGGAAGCGTATCGCAAGCGGAAATTGCGTCATCGCTGAAGGAACTCGATCGAGAGGACCTGGCCAACATCATCGCCCTGAAGTGGATCAAGCAGGAACTGTCGGACGCGGTGCGGGTCGCCGAAAAGGCCGCGGCGGGAAACGCACTCGCCGGTGGGCTGGTGAAGCAGGACGGCAAACTCAACTTCGTGGTCGTCGTCGCCAGTGGTGATCGCTTGAAGGAGGTGATGCTCGAGCCGCCCAAGGTCGGACAGCGATCAACTCAGCACTAACCGACAACGGGCTGATCTGCCGCTGAAGCACGATCTCGTGAGTTGCTTGATCGATGCGCACGTATATACACTATACCGTATAGTTTGTTTTTTGTCGAGAGCCTTCGCACGACGTCAGCCTCGATCAACAACACCCGAGAGCAAGCCAAGTCATGAACTTCCAGCCTCGCCCCCATCTGCCGGCCGCCCACCGGCGGCTACCATTCGATTGCATTGCCCTGCTGCTGCAGGGCGGCGGCGCTCTGGGGGCCTACCAGGCGGGCGTCTATGAGGCGCTCGCCGAAGCCGGCATCCATCCAGATTGGGTGGCCGGCATTTCGATCGGCGCAATCAACGCCGCGATCATCGCAGGCAACCCGCCGGAGTCCCGTGTTGACCGGCTCCGCGATTTCTGGACGCAAGTGACTTCCACTGCGCCCTGGGATTGGTCCGGAAATCCACTTCTCGATAGGCGCAACGACAATGCACGCAATGTCCTCAACCAGATGAGCGCCGGCCTTGCCGCGGCATGCGGCGCAAACGGATTTTTCTCGGCGCGCCCCCTCATGCCCTGGTTACATTCCGGCGGAACGACCGAGGCGACCAGCTTCTACGACACAAGTGCGTTGAAGAGCACGCTGGAGCGCCTGGTCGACTTCGATCGTCTCAACGAGGGAATGACGCGCTTCAGTGCAGGTGCGGTCAACGTAAGAACGGGCAATTTCGTCTATTTCGACAACAGCACCCATACGATCCTGCCGGAGCACATCATGGCGAGCGGCGCGCTGCCGCCGGGCTTTCCCGCGGTGGAGATCGAGGGCGAGCATTACTGGGACGGCGGCCTGGTGTCCAATACGCCGCTGCAATGGGTGATCGACTGGGGTGCGCCGCAGGACATGCTGGCCTTTCAGGTCGATCTCTGGAGCGCGAAAGGTCAGCTCCCGGGCAACATGGCCGAGGTCGTCACGCGTCAAAAGGAGGTTCAATATTCGAGCCGCACGCGCGCAAGCACCGATCAGTTCAAGCGTGTGCAGCGCCTGCGACGTGCGCTCACCGCCCTGTTGGGCCGGCTTCCGGAAGAGCTTCAGGAACATGACGACGTGAAGCTCCTCAGCACCGCGGTCTCTCACAACGTCTACAACATCGTCCACCTGATTTATCGCGCACGCAATCACGAAGGGCACTCGAAGGACTACGAGTTCTCCCGGCTTTCGATGCAGGATCACTGGCGCGCCGGTTACCACGATGCACTCCGCACGCTGCGACATCCCGAGGTGCTCACACGCCCCGCCAGCGCGGACGGCGTTTTTACATTCGACCTGGAGAACGATGGTCGCGAATAGGTCCGGCCGTCATGGCCGCTGCAGGGAGAACCAAATGCGTGAGAGTGAAGTACGAAAGCGTGCCTTTGCAATGCCGCTTACCAGCCCGGCCTATACGCCAGGACCGTATCGGTTTGTCGACCGCGAATACCTGATCATCACCTATCGCACCGACCCGGCAAAGCTGCGCGCCGTGGTGCCTGAACCACTGGAGCTCGATGCACGCGAAGCGCTCGTCAAATATGAATTCATCCGCATGCCGGATTCGAACGGCTTTGGCGACTACACCGAAAGTGGCCAGGTCATCCCGGTCTCCTTCCGAGGGCGCAAGGGCGGGTACACGCACTGCATGTTCCTCAACGACGAAGGCCCGATTGCAGGCGGGCGCGAACTCTGGGGCTTTCCGAAAAAGCTGGCCCAGCCGACATTACGAACCGAAATCGACACCCTGATCGGCACGCTGGACTACGGCCCCTTGCGGGTTGCAACGGGTACGATGGGCTACAAGCACCGGGAGGCCGACCTTTGCCAGGTCAAGGCCGCGCTGAGCGAGCCGAATTTCCTGCTCAAGATCATCCCGCATGTCGACGGCAGCCCGCGGATCTGCGAGCTCGTCGAATACCATCTTGAGCAGATTGCGCTGAAGGGGGCCTGGACCGGGCCCGCGGCCCTCTCGCTGACGCCGCATGCCTTGGCACCGGTGGCCGATCTGCCGGTGCTCGAAATCGTCTCCGCAACTCACATCCGTGCGGATCTCACGCTCGGCCTCGGCAGAGTGGCCCATGACTATCTGCAGGAACCAAGCCGACGTGCGTTCCGGGCCTCGGAGCGAAGTTTGGTCACCTGACCAAGCTCCACGCAACAAGCACCCCCGTGAGCTTCAACCCAACATACAGAACAAGCGAATTGAGATGACTATTCTGAAAGGCAAAACGGCAGTCGTGACCGGCTCGACCAGCGGCATCGGCCTTGCGTGCGCGCGTGCATTCGCAGGCGCCGGCGCCAACATCGTGCTCAACGGCATGGGCGCTCCGGCGGATGTCGAGAAGGAGCGCTCCGCAATCGAGAGCGAATTTTCGGTCCAGGCGATCTATTCGCCCGCGGACATGGCGAAGCCGAAAGAAGTAGTCGACCTGATCGCGCTCGGCGAAAGCACCTTCGGCAGCGTTGACGTTCTCATCAACAACGCCGGCATCCAGCACGTCTCTCCCATTGAAGAATTTCCGGTCGAGAAGTGGGATGCGATCATCGCGATCAACCTGTCCGCCGCATTCCACGCCATCCGAGCAGCAGTGCCCGGCATGAAGAGGCGCGGCTGGGGCCGCATCATCACCACGGCCTCGGCTCATTCGCAGGTCGCCTCCCCCTTCAAGTCGGCCTATGTCGCTGCCAAGCATGGCATCGCGGGCCTCACAAAGACGGCAGCGCTGGAGCTTGCCCGGTCGAAGATCACCTGCAACTGCATCAGCCCGGGTTACGTCTGGACCCCGCTGGTGGAGAGGCAGATCCCGAACACGATGAAGGCGCGCAACTTGAGGAGAGATGAGGTCATCAGTGACATCCTGCTCGCAGCGCAGCCCACGAAAGAGTTCGTCACGGCCGAGCAGGTCGCCTCGCTCGCGCTGTTCCTGTGCAGCGACGACGCCGCGCAGATCACCGGCGCCAATCTCGCCATCGATGGCGGCTGGACGGCCGCATAGGGCTGCCTGTCCTGCATCGGAGGCCGCCAACCTGAAGCCAGCACCAGCGGCCGCTCGTCCCCGCACCCGTAGCTCCCGCGCCCTGGCGAGTCGTTTCTCGCGCACGTCGGCCAAGTTCACGTGCCCTGCTCCGCTTCTGAGCGTCTGCTAACACTGGCTCTCGCAAGCTTTTTCTTGATCTTCCGGTGCACATGTCGTGCACGCGCCGCGTCCTAACCAATTGAAACACTTGAACTCTCGCTCCAGTCCAACATTGGACACATCGCGGCGCCTTCCCGGTCGCCATCTCTTGAGGCCCGGGCTCGGGCCGCAAGACCGTTTTTGCTGCAACGGTAGCAATTCAGGCGGGCGAACTGCCTAATCTATGGAGCGAGGCCGCGCCCCACAGCATCGAGTGCTGGTGGGTCACATTTTCCAAAAGGACCGTTTGAAAAATCAGTTGCTCAAACGGTCTTGCTGGCTAAGTCGTTGATTTGGTGGGCGCACCAGGGCTCGAACCTGGGACCCGCTGATTAAGAGTCAGCTGCTCTACCAACTGAGCTATGCGCCCGAAAGGCGGCTAGTGCCTTGCGAGGTCGGTCGTTTAGCAAAGCGATCCGGGTCTGGCAAGCGATGCAATGAAGGTTTTTCCACAGTCCCCAGAAAGCGAAAAGCCGCTGGATTCCAGCGGCTTCTCCAGGGTCAATCGTCGCAAAATCCAGTCCCGTTCAGAGCCGGCCCTCGCGATCCCGGCCCTCGCCGCCGTCGCGGTCGAAACGGTCACGATGGAAGTGCTCCATGCCGCGCTCCATCATGCGGTCCATGCCGCGTTCCATGAAGTGGCGGTGCGGGCCGTCTTCGCCGCCGCCGAACGGGCCGCGGTGGCGGGTCAGCACGGCGAGGCGCCGCTTCTGGCCCTCGTCCAGGGTCTTGTAGAGCGGGTCGGCGGCATCGGCGATCTTCTTCAGGGCCGCCGAGGTCGCGCCCATGTCCTCGGCGCGCTGGCGCAGGCGGGCGACCGGATCCTCCGGCCTGTCGGCGTCCTTGTCGGCATCGCCGGGGCCGGCATTCATCCGCGCATTGGCGCGGTCGATGCGCAGCTTGGCGAATTCGCGCACCGCAGCCTCGACCGGCGGCCACAGCTTCTCCTGGTCGGCGTTGAGCTTCAGCCCGGCATGGACGGCGGCGATCCGCGCGTCGACAAAAGCGGCGCGGTCCTCCGGGTTCATGCGGATGTGGCGGATGTGCTCCATCCACGGACGATGATATTGGGCATAGACCGCGCCCGAGCCGGCGATGCTGAGCACGGCGATGGCGGCAATGGTGAACTTCCTCATCCGGACCTCCTCTGGAAGGATGTCCCTGAAGATGGGCCCGACGCGGCTGACCCGCAACTTACAACTTGGACAGGAAGCGCGCCCTTACCAGGACTGTAACGCCCGATTTTACCTCCAGCCGCAATCGGACATCATTCGCAACAAAAAGGCTTCCGTGCAGACCGCACGGAAGCCTTCGTTCATCGTTCGAAACGATCAGTTCGTCGCGCTCAATTCGTGGTGCTCTTGGCTTCCTTGAGGAATTCGTCGATCAGCGGCTGGCCGATGCGGCCTGCGGCGTCCTTGTAGACCGGCTCCATCGCCTTGCGCATCGCCTCGTCCTGCGCGCCGGTGAGCTTGATGATCTCGCTCTTGCCGCTCTTCTTGATCTCGGCGAGCGCGTCGTCGTTTTCCTTCTGCGACTGCGCGTTGCTGAAGTCGGTCGCTTCCTTCATCGCCTTGGTGAGCTGCTCGCGGATGTCGGCCGGCAGATCGTCCCAGAACTTCTTGTTCACGATCACGACGTAGCCGATGTAGCCGTGATTGGTCTCGGTGATGTACTTCTGCACCTCGTGCATCTTCTGGGTATAGATGTTCGACCAGGTGTTCTCCTGGCCGTCGACCACGCCAGTCTGGAGCGCCTGGTAGACTTCCGAGAACGCCATCACCTGCGGCAGCGAGCTGAGCGCCTTGAACTGGGCCTGCAGCACGCGCGAGGACTGGATGCGGAACTTGACGCCCTGATAGTCGACGGGCGCGATCAGCTTCTTGTTGGCGCTCATCTGCTTGAAGCCGTTGTCCCAATAGGCAAGGCCGGTGATGCCCTTGGCATCCAGCAGCTTGAGAAGCCGCGTGCCGAGCGGGCCTTCCGTCACCTTCCGCAGCGTCTTCAGGTCGGGCAGGATGTAGGGCAGATCGAACACCTCGAACTCGCGAATGCCGAGCGGTCCGAACTTGGAGTTCGACGGCGCCAGCATCTGCACGCTGCCGAGCTGAAGCGCCTCGAGCTCTTCCTTGTCCTTGTACAGCGTCGAGTTCGGGTAGACCTCGACCTTGACCTTTCCGCCGGTGTACTTCTCGGCGAGCTCCTTGAACTTCTCCGCCCCCTTGCCCTTCGGCGTGTCGGTGGCGACGACGTGGCTGAACTTGATGATGATCGGCGATTGCGCCGATGCCGGCCCGGCAAGTCCGAGTGCCAGTGCCGCGATGGACGCGGCGATCGCGAAGGTGCGCATAATCTCTCCCTGTTATTATCTAAGCCGCCCGCGCGCGGGCGGCCAATCCTTTTGCCGACAGCATCAATAGCGGCTGGGAGACGCAGCCGCTATTGGCCGTTAGCAGGGCAGGTATTCATCATAAATACCGTCATTCCGGGATGGTCCGAAGGACCAGACCCGGAATCTCGAGATTCCGGGTTCGATGCTCTCGCATCGCCCCGGAATGACGAACTATGTTCGTCAGCTCGCCGCCGCGGTCGTCACGGTGTCGCGCTGGCGCTTCATGACGATCTTGTTGAGCGCGCCGAGATAGGCTTTGGCGGAAGCCACCAGCGTATCCGGATCCGCCGCGCGCGCCGTCATCGCACGCCCCTCCTGCGACAGCCGCACCGAGACTTCCGCCTGCGCGTCGGTGCCTTCGGTCACCGCGTGGACCTGATACAGCTCCAGCTTGGCCTCGTGCGGGACCAGGCGCTTGATGCAGTTGAACACCGCATCGACCGGACCGTTGCCCTCGGCTTCCTCGATCTTGATCTGGCCGTCGACGTCCAGCTTCATGGTCGCGCGCTGCGGACCGTGGGTGCCGGCGATCACGGTCAGCGAGGTCAGCTTGATGCGGTCGTGGGACGCTGCCATCTCCTCGTCGACCAGCGCCTCGATGTCCTCGTCGTAGATGTCCTTCTTGCGGTCGGCCAGCGCCTTCATCCGCGTGAACGCATCTTCCAGCTGGTTCGGGCCGAGCTTGTAGCCCATCTCCTCCAGCTTGTGCACGAAGGCATGGCGGCCGGAGTGCTTGCCGAGCACCAGCGAGGACTGCTTCAGGCCGACCATTTCGGGCCGCATGATCTCGTAAGTCGAGGCGTCCTTCAGCACGCCGTCCTGGTGGATGCCGCTCTCATGCGCGAACGCGTTCCGGCCGACGATCGCCTTGTTGTACTGGACGGGAAACGAGGTCGCCGCCGAGACCACCTTGGAGGCCCGGGTGAGCTGGGTGGTGTCGATCTTGTTCCAGTACGGGAATTTGTCGTTGCGGACATTGATCGCCATCACGATCTCTTCGAGCGCCGCGTTGCCGGCGCGCTCGCCGATACCGTTGATGGTGCACTCGACCTGGCGCGCGCCGCCGACGACGCCGGCCAGCGAGTTCGCGACCGCCATGCCGAGGTCGTTATGGCAGTGCACGGAGAACACGGCCTTGTCCGAGTTCGGCACGCGCTCGATCAGCGTTTTCATGAAGTGGGTGTATTCCTCCGGCACCGTGTAGCCGACGGTGTCGGGGATATTCACCGTGGTCGCACCGGCCTTGATGACGGCTTCGACGATCCGGCACAGGTAGTCCATCTCGCTGCGGGTGCCGTCCTCGGCCGACCATTCGACGTCGTCGATCTGGTTGCGGGCGCGGGCGACCATGGCGACCGAGGTCTCCAGCACTTCTTCCGGCGTCTTGTTCAACTTCACCCGCATGTGCAACGGCGAGGTCGCGATCACAGTGTGGACGCGGCCGCGCTTGGCGAACTTCACCGCTTCGGCGCAGCGGTCGATGTCGGCCGGATGGGCGCGGGACAGGCCGGCGATGACGGCATTCTTCGAGCGGCGGGCGATCTCGCTCACAGCTTCGAAGTCACCCTGCGAGGTAATCGGGAAGCCGGCTTCGATGACGTCGACCCCCATATCGTCCAGCAACTCGGCGACCTCGAGCTTCTCCTCGAAGGTCATGGTGGCGCCGGGGCACTGCTCGCCGTCGCGCAAGGTGGTGTCGAAAATGATGACGCGGTCCTTGTCGGACTTGTTCGCGGGGGCCATTGCAAATTTCCTTTTGAGCTTTTGCGCCGTCAGTCTGCTGGGCGCTTGAGGTGTCCGGTGATCTCGACCAACCCCTGAGTGCCCAGGCGCGTCGCGCCCAGCCGGCCCTCAGGGGCAAGTAAGAAGGAGGCCGCCAATAAGGAGGGTGGGCAGCAGCGCGGCCGGGATCGTGGCGGCGGCCAGAGCCACCTCCTCCGAAATCCCATCAATTTGGCCGCGAATCAGCATTGCCAGACCCTTTTGAGCCCCAAATCCTCGGTCAAAACCGTTGACGGTTGGTTGCCGGGAGGCTCAGTGACCCGTTTCTAGACGAGAAATAGCAGCAACTGCAACGCCAAAAGATGGTCAGGGGACCTGACCTGGCTGCAGGGTCTCGTGTCCCGGCTCTGCGCTGCAACGCGAAGCGTTGCTGCGCAGAGCCGGGACCCAGTCGGCGGCACGGCACAACGCGGATAGATGGGCCCCGGCTCTGCAGCGCACCACTTCGTGCTGCGCTGCGTCCGGGGCACGAGAGCGGAGTGTGGCGCACGCTTTCTCCACACCGTCATCTGCGATGCTCTGGTGCACATCCCAGCGGCAGTGCCGTAGGGTGGGCAAAGGCGCACAGCGCCGTGCCCACCAATTCAATCGCGGTGCGAGGATGGTGGGCACGCTGCGCTTTGCCCACCCTACGAGATCGAGATTGTGGCACACAGCTCAAGTCGCGGACACGCCTTCGCGTCCTCGCGGCGGATTTCGCCCGAGCTTTGCTTGGTCTCTCCACCCTCCAATCCAAGAGGGCGCAGGGAAGGCCGGGTGCTGGCTCGCACCCGCGGTCCGCTGCGCGAAAAGCGCACGCAGAAAGAACCGCACAGCAGCATACAGGTGGTGCCGATCACTCGGCCTTCCCTGCGCAGTGGCTGGACGGCTTATGCCGTGATCTCCCGGGAGCCGAACTTTCCTTCTGGCCTCCCTCGCCCCGCGAATTGGATGATGCAGTCTGCCCGGTTGGGCTCGCTCGCACCTTCGCAGGACTTGACCGTAGCAACGACGGCCAGGACCACACGGTTTTGCCGTACGCACGGCCCGCCATTTCGCCGCAGTTTTCCCGGGCCCCGTCGACGGAGCCGGAAACTTACAGACGAGACGAAGCCTAGCAGCGCCGCTCGTC
The DNA here is from genome assembly GCF_028128835.1 of Bradyrhizobium sp. CCBAU 65884. Taxonomy (NCBI): domain Bacteria; kingdom Pseudomonadati; phylum Pseudomonadota; class Alphaproteobacteria; order Hyphomicrobiales; family Nitrobacteraceae; genus Bradyrhizobium; species Bradyrhizobium sp. CCBAU 65884. The sequence goes on from NZ_LBJU01000129.1 coordinate 280,022, forward strand.
CGCACGAAGCCTCGGGCTCACAGGGACTACCCGCCCTGCCCGCGCCTCTCGTGCCGACGCTGCCGCGTCCACCGCAAGCCCGGCTCGCGATGCGTGACGACACATGATCGCCCCTCTTGGTGAGCCGGGATGGGCAACACATACGCCGAAACCGAATTTCGGTAAAGTGGAATATTTCTGCGCGCGTGGATTGACAGAGGGCGACACAGGCTCGGTCGCGAAGCCCGGATGGAGCGCCAGCGTAATCCGGGACGGTGCGAATGCCGGACGAGCGGCCCCGGATTACGCTTTCGCTTCATCGGGGCTACTGGCACTTCCGAACTTCGCCCTATCCCGCTCGGCGGGCGCGGGCCCTGCTTTCCCAGCGGTTCAGCATCTGGCCGAGCTCGCCGGTGACCACGGGGATGGCCGTGATGGCGCTGGGGATCTCGTTGGTGTTGGCGGGCGCGTTGGCGGGAAGCCAATCCGGCTCGGTATATTCGCGCCAGCGGCGCGCTTCGGCGCGTCTTTTGTTGGAGATGAATTCACGCGTGAAATAGCCGGCCGCGAACGCGATTCCCAGCAACACGATCAATACGATGACGCCAGCCACAATCAACTCCGTCCATCGCCCCCGGAGGGGTTCTGCGTGGCAATCGGCGCAAAATCAAGGCTTGAACTTCGCCGAACGGGCGGCCTGCCGCGCTTTGCCGCAAGCAAATTTTTGCCTCGATCCGCGGAACATTTTCGCGCCTTGCAAACGGCACAAGGCGGACGCGGAGTGCATCCGAATATGACAGGATTGAGGCCCGCGCGAATCCGATTCCACCCCTCGCAACCGGCGCCGGACCGCATTAACCTCCGGTTGCTCGGCCGGATCAACCGGCCAGCGAACATCATTGGGAGGACGCGATGACACGCCAAGAGGCTCGTGACCACACGGCTCGTGACCACGAGCAGCGTGACCAGGATGCTGCGCTTTCACGACGAACGCTTGTCCGGGGGCTTGCGCTTGGCGCCGCAGCCACGGTCGCCGGCCCCGCGCTGGCCCAGACCGGACCCGCCGCACCGCCGACCACCATCACCACCCCGCCGCGCGATTTCGGCCCCCACGGCGCCCCGACCACTTATTTCTGGGACCCCGACATCATCGCGGTCGATCCCTCCTTCAACGATCTCGCGCAGCCCAACACCGCGATCAAGCGTCTTTATACCGGCGTGCTGTGGGCGGAGGGCCCGGCGTGGAGCGCGCAAGGAAGGTATCTGCTCTGGAGCGACATTCCCAACAACCGCCAGATGCGCTGGAGCGAGGACGACGGCCGCGTCAGCGTGTTTCGCACGCCGTCCAACAATTCCAACGGCAACTCCTTCGACTTCCAGGGCCGCCAGCTATCCTGCGAGCACCTGACTCGCCGGGTGACGCGCTATGAGCACGACGGCACCGCCACCGTGCTCTGCGACAATTACAACGGCAAGAAGCTGAACTCGCCGAACGACGTCGTCGCGCATCCCGACGGCAGTTACTGGTTCACCGATCCACCCTATGGCGGTCAGCTCTACGAAGGCGAGCCGGATGCGGCGGGCGGTCCGAGCAATGCGGGCGGCAAGCTCAATCCGCGGATCGGACAGCCGGCCGGTTTCCAGCCAGGCAAGCGCGAGCTGCCGACCAATTGCTATCGCATCGACCCCTCCGGCCGCATCGATCTCGTCGTCACCGAGGAGCAGGTCCCCGATCCGAACGGACTGTGCTTCTCGCCTGATTACAAGAAGCTTTACGTCGCCTCGACCGGCAAAGGGCCAGGCGATACCGGCCCCGGCGGCAAGGGCGAGATCTTCGTGTTCGATGTCGGCGGGGACAACAAGCTCTCCAACCTCAAGAAGTTCAGCGATTGCGTGGTCGACGGCGTGAAGTGCGGGCCGGACGGCGTGCGCTGCGACGTCAACGGCAATGTCTGGGCTTCCAGCAATGCCGGCCGCGCCGTCGGCTACAGCGGTGTGACGGTGTGGTCGCCGGAGGGCAAGCTGCTCGGCCGCATCCGCCTGCCGGAGGTGTGCGGCAACATCACCTTCGGCGGCCCCAAGCGCAACCGCCTGTTCATGGCCGCGAGCCAGTCGCTCTACGCGGTGTTCACGGCGACGCAAGGCGCAGGGCCCGGCTGAGCGAAGAGTGCACC